>NZ_CP151979.1:302500-605000 GCF_038593265.1 Ureibacillus sp. FSL W7-1570 | reverse complement strand
CCACTTCATCCGCCAAAATCGCCTTTCCGTTCATTTTTTCAATGACCGTCCGGGCAGCGTCAATTTGATGGTCAAGAAATTGAATATTAGTCAAAAACTTTGGCGCCTGCAATCCTGAAAAATCGGTAATCAATTGGTCTTTCACGACATCATAGGCCATTTTGTATAATGTCCAATCATCCCATGGACCGCCTTCATTTAATCGTCGCGCAAATTCTTCCTTCCAGCCGGAGGATTTTTCAATCATCATGGTTCTCTCCCCCCTTTTCATTTTAGATTGTCCAAAAAGCGGAATCCTATGAAGATCCGAATGTTTCCTGTCGGATAAAAAACCCTTCTTTTCGCAAACTAAAAATGAAAAGCGAAGAGAAAAAATGAAAAATGGTTATTCTTCATCACCTTAGGTATTTTCCTTTCAGCTGTTTTTATGCCCGGATATATAAAAGTTCATTTCTTCCTTTGGTGGATGAAATGAGCGTCCATTTATATATTTGGCTGTTTTTTTACGTAATTTGCGGAAGGCTTTTGAGAATAATAAGTGCACATGGAGGCAGGAGGTGAGAATTATGAGCAAAAATAATAAGAAAACTTTGAATGAACGTACCCACAACCCATTTGAAACATATAAACATTTGCACCAAAATACGACAAGCAACAAGAATAATCCGGAAGACAATACCGCGGAAATTTCGGAGGAGTTTGATTCAAAAGTAAAAAACAAGAACAATAAAACGAATCATGATAAAAACCAAAAATCCAACAAGGATGCTTAACCTTTTCATTGAATCCCCGTTTTTTTGGAGGTAATCCAATGAATAAAAAACAAGTCATTTTTCTGAACCGCACCCACAAAAATTTTAATATGTACATCGGCAACAAAGGAGATCAAGATTTTTTTAAAGAACTTGAAACAGCGCAACCTGTTTCGGATAAGGTCATACCCATTGATCGTTTTAAAAAATAACTTTCCGTGACATTTCTATAAACTTTTTGCAAAAAAGTTTTTGAATAAAATGTGAAAAAATTCACTAACTCTTTCTTTTTTTCAACATTAAGCGTACAATGTAATTGAAAAGATTGATATATAACAATAGAAATGACCGATTGCGGTGTTATATAACAAATTTATGGAATTAGGAGGCGTAAACCATGTGGGTGCTAACAGTTTTTGATGGCGAAACATTCCGGATTTATGAGTTCGAAACGAAAGAAGAAGCAATGAAAGTAATGGAAGAAATCCAACTGCCAGCCATCCTTTCTTACACAAACTTGACTTTGGTTGCTTAACCCCCTTTCAAACAGACTTTTGGCCATACATTCAAGGAGCATTTATTGCTCCTTATTTTTTTTGATTTCACTAGATTTTTCTGTCGGAACTGCCAATATTCTTCACTTTTTTCTTCGTGATTTTTGGGAAGTATAAGAATTAGTGAAAAACACATTGGATGAGGTGATATTGATGAAAAAACTGTTCTCCTTTTTCATATGCTTATTCGCCTTTGGATTTGTCCTTGTGCCTTCCGAAATCGAAGCGCACTATCATTCATCCTTTATTAAAGAATACGAACAGTTGGATGATGAAAAGAAACAACAAGTGGATCAAATTTTAAATCATTTACATGAAGAACTTGAAAAATTGGGAGTAAAAATTGATCATCCGAATGTTCATGAAATCATTTCAAGGTTAGATGAAGAGACACAACAACAGGTCAAAGCCATTATCAAAGATTTGGATGAAGGCAAAATCACATCAGAAGAAGCGGATAAAAAACTCGAACAATTAGGGGTGCTGCCTAAAAAAGAAAATTGTAAAATCTTTGAAAATCTTGATGATGAAACAAAAGAAAAGGCAAAAGAAATTATGAAAGAACTGAAAAGTGGTGCCATCACCCGGGAAAAAGCCGATGAAAAATTCAAAGAATTGGGGATCGAATTGCCAAAGAGACAAGAATTAAATGATGAAACGAAAGAAAAAGTGAAGCAACTCCTTGAAGAAGCGGAAAAAGAATTTGAACAAATCGGAATCGAATTTCCAAAACATCATTATAAACATTTAATCGAATAAACGAAAAATCCAGCGAAAACAAATTTTTTCGCTGGATTTTCCCCTTTATATATATTTTATAAAAATAATAAAAAACAGTTGTGAAGATTTGTTGAATTTGAAAACGCAATCATCTTGAACAAAATGTGAAAAGTTTCACTAACTATTTTCTTTTTGGTTTTCAGGGTGTACAATGAACTTGAAATTGATATATAACAATTTCTTGGATAACAAAAACCAAAGGAATTGTTATATAACAAAATTATATTGAAGGAGTTTGATCCCTCGATGTGGGTACTTACTGTATTTGAAAAAAATTCTTATCGAATCTTTGAATTTGTGGAAAAAAGCGAAGCTACAATGGCACTTCAAAAATTCGGTAAATCCGCATTTTTGTCCTTTACAAAATAATTGAAATGAAAAACAGTGGCGATAGATATAAAAGTTTTCGGTGAAAAAAACATGAAGGAGGAATTCTGAATGTGGGTTGTTACAGTTTTTGAAACGGGCACTTTCCGCTGCTTTGAATACGATACAAAAGAAGAAGCTGTCCGTGCGTTGCAAACTTACAAAAACAATGCCATCTTATCTTTCACAAAATAAGAGTACCGCTTGTTCCCCATCCATAAAAAAATTATCATCCGGCCTTGGATGATAATTTTTTTTAAACTTTTACCCCGATATTGTATTGGAATCAGCTATGCAACCGCCATTTTCAAAGCGCTTACATTCCATTTACCCTCTCGTTTTTTTCTTCTCGAAATGCTTTATTTTTTCTATTCTATCAACTGATTTTGCCCTATTATTTACAAACAACAAAAATATATACCCATTTTTTCTATTAATTAATCCTATTAAATTGTGACAAATTTGTGAAAATATATAGTTTCCTCCACAATCCGACATTTTTTTCAAAAAAAATGGTATACAATGAAGGAGCTTCTACAGCAATAAACAAAAAATATCATGAACAAATTTACTGGAGGAGTAAAAATGTTTAACACACTATACAAAAAAGTGTTAAAAGTTGTGATAGAAATAAAAAGAAAAGATATGTACCGGAAAGCACAAGAACTTGGTTTCACACATCCGGAAGTTGTAAATTGCAGCCAACAGTTGGACCATCTGCTCAATAAATATACTAAAGAAGCGGCATAACTCTGCCAATCGATCTCCTGATCTTTTCCTGAAATGGTTGGATGAAATACCCTCAAAACCTTGTGGCACAAGGTTTGACGGGTATTATTTTTTTATCTTTTCAA
Source organism: Ureibacillus sp. FSL W7-1570 (assembly GCF_038593265.1). Taxonomy (GTDB): domain Bacteria; phylum Bacillota; class Bacilli; order Bacillales_A; family Planococcaceae; genus Ureibacillus; species Ureibacillus suwonensis. The sequence goes on along the minus strand of NZ_CP151979.1, from coordinate 601,694 downwards.
CGGATTATCTTTCACTCCCGCATAATCTTTTTTTGCGTCCACAAATACGAATTCGTTTTCCGGATAACGGTAGGCCGTCAGTTTCCCTCCAAATACAACCCCCTGGTCAATGTTGATGGTATTATTCACCATCAGCGGCTCCGGCTTTGGATCGTGTCCCCATACAACAAGCAAATCGCCTTTATATTGCTTATACCAGTCCCGGCGTATCGGCTTTCCCTGTTGATCAACCCCTGCTACATCGCCATAGCGGCAAAAATTTTTGATTCTTTCCGATTCTTTGCCAATAAATTCTTCACGGATTCCCGCATGAACGCAAACAAGCTTCGGCTGCCCTTTTTCAGAAAGTATATAGTGGGAGGGTAAATTAATCAACATGTCTCTCAATTCTTTTTTTAACTGTACGGTTTTTTCTTTTCCATTTTTCCTTTCGAATTCAATAAATTCTTCCTCCACTTTTTCATCCCCGTGTTTCAGCTGAACATTTCTTCCATCAAGCCATCGGGCAATTTTCCAGCCATGATTGCTATCGATCATATACATTAAATGCCGATGTTTTAAAAAAAATACCATCGTTTCAATGGATTTTGGCCCCCGGCTCATCACATCCCCAAGAGAAACCATTTTTCTCCCCTTCGGATGCACATAAAACCCCTGTTCATTTTTTTGATAACCCAATCGATCGAGCATTTCGAGCCATTCATCGAAACAGGCATGTATATCTCCTACTATGTCTACTCCTTTGTCTATATTTATGAACATGATTATATACCCCTTTATTTTTTCTAAACTATTTTATATTATAGAGCTAAACATACACCTTATTCACCAGAGTTTACTGATTATTAATTCATGCCGAATTGTTGACACTTTTCAAAATATCATGCATATTTTTAATTGATAGAACAAGTGTCGGACATATCGACATCGGCGCAGCGAAGACCAGTAAGCGGCACACTGTTGGAAAGAGAGCGATGTCCATGGGCTGAAAGACATCGTACAAACAAGAGCTGCTGAACCTGCTTCGTCAGCTTCCAGCCAAAACTGGACGCATCCCAAGCGTTATTGGGATAAAGTGGGATTATAATTAATCCAATTTAGGTGGTACCGCGGAAACCTTTTTCGCCCTAAAACCAGGGTGGAAAAGGTTTTTTTTTATAAACAACGTTTAAGGATGGTTATCGATGGAGAAGAAACGAATTGTCGTTAAAATTGGTTCAAGTTCACTAACAAATTCAAAAGGCGAAATCGATTTTGAAAAATTGCAGGATCATGTGGAAGCCATTGCGAAAGTCGTGGAACAAGGACATGAGGTGCTGCTTGTTTCTTCCGGCGCTGTGGCGGCGGGATTCCGGAAACTCGGCTACCCTACCCGCCCGGTCACATTGAAAGGAAAACAAGCTGCTGCTGCTGTCGGTCAAAGCCTGCTCATTCAATTGTACGCGGAACAATTTGCCAAATACAACATCACTACAGCCCAAGTGCTGTTAACCCGTACCGATTTCTCCAACAAAGAGCGCTATAAAAATGCCTTTGCCACTTTCAGCGAATTGCTGGAACGCTCCATTTTGCCAATCATCAATGAAAATGACACCGTCTCAGTGACAGAACTCACCTTTGGCGACAATGACATGCTTTCCGCACTAGTCAGCGGATTGGTGCATGCAGACCAGCTGATCATTTTAACGGATATCAACGGCTTCTATGATGATAATCCTCAGAAAAATCCGAACGCCAAGCGGATTAGCCGTTTAACGGAAATCACCGATGACATGCTCCAGCTGGCACAAGGCGCAGGTTCAAAAGTCGGCACCGGCGGAATGCAATCGAAGCTCCTTGCCGCCCGCACAGCATTAAAAGCCGGGGTAAAAGTGTTCATCGGAAAAGGCAGCGGACCGGAAAAACTCATGGACATTTTGGAAGGCCGGGGTGATGGAACTTATATTGAACGTGACGAACTGCCGGTGCTCCCAAGCCAAAAACAATGGATTTCCTTTACGGAAGCCAAAGGGAAATTGTTCATTGATAAAGGGGCGGAAGATGCATTGCTGCGGAGAGGCAAAAGCTTGTTGCCTGCAGGGATTTATAAAGTGGAAGGCGTTTTTGAACGGGGAGATGTGGTTGAAGTATACGGGGAATCCGGCCTCATCGGTCGGGGAGAAGTGCTATACTCCAGTGACGAAATCGCTTATGCCTGCGGGAAAAAAACCGATGAGCTCCATGACGGTTTTATCGAGGTCATCCACCGGGATAAATGGGTGAAAATATAAATTCTATTTCATAGCAGGAGGTATTCTTATGAAACAACATATTGCCGGCTCAGAAGTGCAAACAAAAGGAAAATTGGCCAAGTTCTCAAGCTATTTAATGAATTTGAAGACAACGGAAGAAAAGAACGAAGCACTGGCAAAAATTGCAGAACAGCTGCTTCTCGAAAAGGAAGCGATCATCGAAGCAAATAAAAAAGATTTGGAAAACGGGAAAAAACAAGGCTTATCGGATGCAATCCTTGACCGGATCATGTTGAACGAACAACGCATCCAAGCGATGGTGGATGCCATTCATCAATTGATAGAACTGCCGGATCCAGTTGGAGAGGTGCTTGAAAGCTTTACGAAAGAAAATGGTTTACAAATCGAAAAAAGACGTGTACCGCTCGGTGTAGTATGCATGATTTATGAAGCCCGCCCAAATGTGACAGTTGATGCCGCCACCCTCTGTTTAAAAACCGGTAATGCGGTGATCTTACGCGGAAGCTCATCGGCAAAAGAATCCAATATTGCCCTTGTTTCCTGTATCCACCGGGCACTGGAAAAGACTTCATTGCCTGTCGATGCGGTACAGCTGATAGAAGACACAAGCCATGAAACAGCATCCGAACTATTTCATCTAAAAGAATATATTGACGTATTGATTCCTCGGGGTGGAAAAAAATTGATCGATTTGGTCGTACGGGAAGCTTCTGTTCCGGTACTTGAAACGGGAGCAGGAAACTGCCACGTCTATGTCGACCAATCTGCAGACTATGATATTGCTGATAAAGTGGTCATCAATGCAAAAACCCAAAGACCATCCGTATGCAATGCGGCTGAAAGCTTATTGATCCAGGAAGATTGGTTCAATGAACATGGGAAAAAGTTATTGGAAAGTTTACAAGACGCAGGGGTCAAAATCATTGGGGACGAAAAGGTTTGCAAAGTGCTTCCAGGCGCTTCTCCTGCAACAGAAGAAGATTATGCAACGGAATTTTTAAGTTTGACAATCAGCGTGAAAATCGTAAAAGATGTAGATGAAGCGATTGACCATATCAATCATTTTGGCACGAAACATTCAGAAGCCATCATTACCAATGATGAGCGGAATGCGGAGAAATTTTTAAATCGTGTCGATGCGACAAGCGTCTATGTGAATGCTTCCACCCGTTTTACGGATGGTTTTGAGTTTGGCTATGGGGCCGAAATCGGCATCAGCACACAAAAACTTCATGCAAGAGGTCCAATGGGACTCCCTGCATTAACATCGACGAAATACTACATCCGCGGGAATGGCCAAATCAGAGGGTAATAATAGTAAAAAAACCTATCAATACAGAAAAAAGTATTGATAGGTTTTTTAATGCCGATCATTCAAACTGATCCCTTCCCTGCATGTCCGAATGCTCGCTCACCATCCCAAGGCTTTTCCAGCCACATTTCCTGGATTCTTAACGGTCTGTTTCCTTAAATTCGATATTCACAATTTCTTCTGTTTCATTATCAAACGTAATGTCCACAAAAACGCCGAATTCGCGATTCCCTTCCTTCAGCCAAAGTTTGAATTTTTCCGTGGAAGTTTTGTTTCCCACACTTCTTCCGATATGGAGATAATCAATAATATCCGCGGTTTGATATCTCTCTTTCACCTTCTCCATGGCGATTCTTCCCCATTTGGCATAGGCAGGGGCCGATTGCTGTTGGGCGCGGGATTCCGAAGCATCAGACATGAAAGTTCCAATAAAAATCGTGGAAGCAATTAAAACAAAGGACACAAATAATCTCAATGTCGCAACCTCCTTTCAATTTAGTTTTTTCAATGGAAAGGAGGTTATTCCAACAAAAAAGAACTGCCGTCATTTGGCAGTTCCATGTCAAGTTTATTGCAAGCAAGCTTTTGCTTTTTCAATTTGTTTTTTCACTTGTTCAAATCCCGTGCCGCCTTGGGAAAGACGACGGGCCACCGCGTTTTCAGGTTTCAACACAGCATACACATCTTCTTCGATCAATTCGCTTTCTTCTTTCATTTCATCCAATGTTAAATCTTGCAGGAAGATGCCTTTTTGAATGCATTTAAACACCAATTTTCCTGTCACTTCATGGGCTTTTCTAAACGGCATGCCTTTTGTGGCAAGATAATCGGCCAGTTCTGTTGCATTGGAGAAGTCGCTATGCACAGCCTGATTTAAACGCTCCGTATTGACGGTCATCGTGCGGACCATACCTTCAAAGATTTTCAAAGAACCTACAATCGTTTGAAGGGTGTCAAACATGCCTTCTTTATCTTCCTGCATATCTTTATTATAAGTAAGCGGCGTGCCTTTCAATACCGTAAGCAGACCAATTAAATTTCCGTAAACACGTCCTGTTTTCCCGCGGATGAGTTCCGCCATATCCGGATTTTTCTTTTGCGGCATAATGGATGAACCTGTAGAGAAGGAATCGTCCAGTTCAATAAATTTAAACTCATCCGTTGACCAAAGAATAATTTCTTCGGCAAAGCGGGATAAATGGGTCATGAGCAATGAAGAGTTGGATAAAAACTCCACGATAAAATCACGGTCGCTTACGGCATCCATGGAATTTTCATAAATTTTGGAAAATCCTAATAATTTTGCTGTCATTTCCCGGTCGATTGGAAATGTTGTCCCTGCCATCGCGCCGGCACCTAATGGAGAAATGTCAATTCGTTTTAAAGATTCCGTAAAACGTTCTTTATCCCGTTCGAGCATCCAAAAATAAGCCATTAAATGATGGGCAAAGCTAATCGGCTGCGCCCGCTGCATATGCGTATAGCCAGGAGCAATCGTTTCAATATGCTGCTCCGCTTTTTCCAAAATCGTTTTTTGGAACGCCACAATTAATTCGATGACTTCTTTCACCCGTTTCTTTAAGAATAAGTGAACATCTGTCGCCACTTGGTCATTCCGACTACGGCCAGTATGTAATTTCCCACCGACTGGTCCAATTAAATCTATGAGCATTTTTTCAATATTCAAATGAATGTCTTCATTTTCCACTTTATATTCAAGTTCGCCATTTTCTGTTTTTTTCTTTAACTCCTGAAGGCCCCATTTAATTTTTTCCACATCTTCTTCCGGCAAAATGCCCTGCGCCCCTAGCATTGTGACATGGGCAAGGCTTCCTTCAATATCTTCCATGACCAATTGCTGATCGAAACCAATGGACGCTCCGAATTCATCCACCCAGCTTTCCGCTGATTTTTGGAAACGTCCTCCCCATAATTTTGTCATTGTTTCCACCTATCCTTATAACAATATTGTTTCCAATGCATAAGAATAGCGAAGGAGTCTAAGTGCTCGGGAAACTCCCCTTCCCAAGCGCATTATTTTAAGAACAAGCTATTCTCCTCCTCATCCTGTCTTAAAATAATCTTCCCTAGACCTCTTCGCACTCAAATTCATTATTTTGTGTTGATTGATTTATTGTTCACTTGTGAAGCAACAACAGTTGGAAGACCCCAAAGTTCGATGAATCCAACTGCGGATGCATGGTTAAATGCGTCTTCTTTTGAGTAAGTCGCCAATTTTTCATTGTATAAAGAGTTTGGAGATTTTCTTCCTTCCACAATGGCATGGCCTTTGAACAATTTGACGCGAACCGTTCCGTTCACATATTTTTGCGTTTCTTTGATGAAGGCATAAAGCGCTTCCCGAATCGGGTTGAACCATAAACCATCATAAATCACTTCGGAAAGTTTTTGTTCCACGATTGGTTTGAAGTGTGCGAGTTCTTTCACAAGCGTAATATCTTCAAGTTCTTTATGGGCAGTTAAAAGAACTTTCGCTCCTGGAATTTCATATACTTCACGGGACTTAATACCAACCAGGCGGTTTTCCACGTGGTCGATGCGTCCAACACCGTGGCGGCCAGCGATTTGATTTAATTCAAGAATCAAATCAGCAAGTTTCATTTCTTTGCCGTTTAATGCGACCGGTTTACCTTCCACGAATTCAATTTCCACGTATTCTGGAGTGTCTGGCGCATTTTCAATGGATACTGTTAAACCGTAAGCTTCTTCCGGTGGAGCCACCCACGGATCTTCCATTACCCCTGCTTCATTGGCACGTCCCCAAAGATTTTGGTCGATGGAGAATGGGGAATCGATAGTTGCAGGTACTGGAACATTATGTTTTTTCGCGTATTCGATTTCTTCATCGCGGCTCCAAGCCCATTCACGCACTGGCGCCAACACTTCCAAATTCGGATTTAACGCTTTGATGGATACTTCAAAACGCACTTGGTCGTTTCCTTTACCCGTACAACCGTGGGCTACGGCATCTGCGTTTGTTTTGTTTGCAATTTCCACCAATTTTTTCGAAATTAATGGACGGGATAAAGCAGACACCAATGGATATTTTTGTTCATACCAAGTATGTGCTTGAAGCGCCACAAGGGCATATTCTTCCGCAAATTCATCTTTTGCATCAACGATATATGATTCAACAGCTCCTACTTGAAGAGCTTTCTTTTGAATAAAATCAAGGTCTTTTCCTTCACCGACGTCCAAACAAACCGCTACAACGTCGTACCCTTGTTCTTTTAACCAAGGAATCGCAACAGATGTGTCAAGACCGCCAGAATATGCTAAAACCACTTTTTTGTTTGCCATAATTACATGTACTCCTTCGATGAAATGGAATGTATTTTTATACAATTCATTAAAAGTTTATACATGAATGTTAACAGATTATAAAAATAAATACAAGTGTATTTTTATAAGTAATTGAAAGATTTTTTATAAAAATTGCGCATTCATTGTTGATTCCATTTTTGCATTATTTTTTAGTAAAAAACCTTTTCCCCAATTTCTCAACCAAAGCGGGAGCTGCTGCATAAATCTTGCTCGTGGCACCCATGATGCGCGGCAAATTGATCTCCCTTTTTGGATGATCGATCAGGCGGATGACTTCCATTGCGACTTTTTCAGGCTGAAGCAGAACGCCTTTCACAGAATTTCTGTATGAGGAAGTCGAATCCGCTTTATCCAAAAAAGGCGTATCAATCGGTCCGGGATATACGGCTGACACTTTAATATTGTATGGGGCCAGCTCCAATCTCAAACCGTTGACAAATCCGGTGATGGCATGTTTCGACGCGGCATAGACACTGGCCTTTTTTGTTGCCACCTTACCCGCTTGGGAACCGATGAAAATAAAATGGCCTGAACGTTTTTGAATCATGTTGGGAGCCAAATATTTTGCCATATAAATCGGCGCTCGAATATTCACGTCGATCATCCGATCGATTTCCTCTTCCGAGAGGTCAAAGGCATTATCAAACGCACCAACACCCGCGTTGATGATCGCCACATCAATTTCAGGAAGTTCATTGCATAATCGATGTATATCCGCTTTTTGGCATAAATCCCCTTGCATCACTTTTGCCCCGAGTTTTGAAAGAGAAAGCAGCGCTTCCTCATTCCTACCCGTTGCAAAAACTTCATATCCTCTTTTTAAACTCAATTCCGCGATAATTTTTCCGATTCCGCTTGTAGCTCCAGTAATAAAAATTCTCTTCCGGTTCATTCTATTTATTATCCTTCCCCATCCAATGATTATGCAAAACAAAAAGGGATATCCGTAGAATGGAACATCCCTAATACTCAATTTTCATTTGAAGCAGTTCCGCCATATCTTCTTTCGAGTGGAGAAAATCTGCCAGCGTGTATTGGTCCAAAACTTGCAGGAACGCTTGCAAGGCTTCATACAATACATGTCTCAATTGACATGAGGGAGATATTTTACAATGATTATTATTTCGATCAAAACACTCGACGATATGAAAATCTTCTTCCGTATGCCTTACCAATTTTCCAATATTGATATCTTTCGGCTCCACTTTCAGGCGTATTCCTCCGCCACGGCCACGGACCGTTTCGATTAAACCGATTTGAGCCAAATCATAGGTCACTTTCATTAAATGATTTTTCGATATATGATATCGATCGGCAATTTCCTGGATGGTTGATAACTGATTGTCTCCTTTGAGACCTAAATATATTAAAACCCTTAAGGAATAATCCGTATATAAAGTTAATCGCAAAGTCCTCCACCACGCTTTATCCTTTTTAATCTGTATTTATTATATCATTTTTCAATATTCAAGTAGATGATTACACAAAATATTCAATTTAAAAAGTAGTATTTTTTATGCATCAATTGTGGCAAAAATGTTAAAGATGTATATAAAATATTGCTTTATATATCCACAATGTTTATAGTGTTTTTGAAAGGACGTGACAGAAATGTTATCACAAAAAACAATCGACATCGTTAAATCAACAGTTCCTGTATTGGAAAAACACGGGGTGGATATCACAAAACATTTCTATAAAAGAATGTTTACAAATCATCCCGAACTAAAAAACATATTCAACCAGACAAATCAACGGGAAGGCAGACAACCACAGGCATTGGCCGCCTCTGTTTATGCCGCTGCTGCAAACATCGACCATTTGGAATCCATCTTGCCGGTGGTGCATTTAATCGCCCATAAACATAGAGCCCTTGGCATTTTGCCTGAACATTATCCGATCGTTGGAGAAAACTTGCTTGCGGCAATCAAAGAAGTATTGGGAGATGCGGCAACGGATGAAATCATCGAAGCTTGGGCGGATGCTTACGGAGTAATTGCCGACGTCTTTATCCAAGTGGAGGAAGAACTTTATCAACAAGCGGAAGCTAACGGGGGCTGGCGGTTATTTAAGCCGTTTAAAGTCGTTAAAAAAGAACAGGAAAACGATCTTGTAACATCATTTTACTTAGCGCCGGAAGACGGGAAAGCGCTTCCACCTTATCAACCGGGCCAATACATCACTGTGAAAGTGAAAGCTCCTGGTGAAGAATATACCGCTTTGCGTCATTACACTATATCACATGCGCCTAACGGAAATGTTTACCGTATTTCTGTAAAACGTGAAGCGGAAAATAATCCAAAAGGTGTCGTATCCAATTATTTGCATGATTTTGTGGAAGAAGGCAGCACTGTTGAAGTTAGTGCTCCGGCCGGTCTATTCACATTGCAACAAAACAGCATCCCTGTATTGTTTATTGGAGGGGGAATCGGTGTAACTCCTCTTTATGCAATGCTTGATTCAATGGAACCGGGACGTGAAGCCGCGTTTATTCAATCTGTACGCAACGAAAAATTGGCCGTATTCCAGGAACAAATCCAAAAGAAAATCAATGAATTAAACGGCACTTATCTTGTGAAATATTCCGATACGGAAGGCCATCTTACAAAAGAAGACCTGTCAAAATTCATCCAAGAAAACACGGAAGTTTATATTTGCGGACCAGAAGCATTTATGGAAGCGCTTATTCCGACAATCAGGGAACTTGGTGTGCCGGATGAACGAATCCACTTTGAATTCTTCGGACCTGGTCTATCCTTTAAAGCATAATCGATTCACTCGTACACTGACCTCCCTAAGAACATAACCGATTCATGCAAAATCCCACAATAAAGGCGAAACCTTCTATTGTGGGATTTTTTGTTATCAAACCATTAAATTCTCGAATAAATTTCATGACCGCCTACGAGTTCGAAACGTATTCTTTCCTCTTTAACCAAAACATCCAGGTACCCTTGCGTTTTGGATAATGTTAACCCCAATTGGCTTTCATAAACGGCCGGATACAATTCTTTCGTTACTTCATAAACGGTTTTTGGTTCAGACAAGATTTCATATACTTGGTTTGTTCTTTGCGAATCTTTTTCCAATCTCATGTCCACCAGCTCTTTTACATTCACAATTTCATTTCCATGACCTGTATAAAGCTTTGAAATCTCCAATGTGGTCAAAAATTGCAAAGATTCCTGATATTGGACAAGGCTTTTTGGCCGATCGAACGATAAATCCACAGGCGGTTCAATAAGGGGATTGGAAGCGATTTTTTCCAACAAAATATCCCCTCCGATCACTTCCTTCGTACGTTGATGATGGAAAATGAAATGGCTTTGGGCATGGCCGGGTGTATAATAAACCATTAACCCGGGATGCCCCGGTACTTCGTCTCCGTCCTTGATGTATTTTGTCAACGGGGTACTTCCGTATAATTCCATATCTCTGCGGATACGGAGAATTTTTTGAATATACCCTTCTGGAACAGCCTGTTTTATTAAATACATTTTATAAAATTCTTCACGGTAGTTTAAAAACTCTTCCGTTTTTTTCATCCAATGATCGATGTATTCATGGCCCAGTATTTCAGCATTCGGGAATGCATCCACCCAACCGGCATGATCCGGATGATGATGGGTCAAGATGACTTGCTCGATATCATTGAAACGGTACCCTGCTCGTTTTATTCCAAACTCAAGGGCCTCGTATGCTTCTTTTGTCTTCGGTCCAACATCAACAATGGATAATGCGTCCCCTTTTATTAAGAATGCATTCACATCTCCTACATCATAGGGAGTAGGCATCACAATTTTCACAATTTCCATACTTGTTCCCCCTTGTTCTCTATATCTACCAAATGAATCTTCATTCATTTCATTTTACTGCTTTTTTTCCAATTCGTCACGTCACTGAGTTGACAGATTTTTATGAAATGAATATAATTTCTGTAATAATTGAACATAACGGTTCGCGATGACGAAGCCAAGTAAATGGATTGACGACTCCAGAGAGTGCTGCATTTGGTGGGAGCAGCACAGTCCTCTCAATTCATTGAACCTACTTCTGAGCAGTCATGCAAACATGACCGTTTCCCTTAGCGATAATAAGGGCCTGAGGTGTGCTTTTATAAGCAAACAAAGGTGGTACCGCGGAAACATGCGTTTTCGTCCTTTCTTTAAAGGATGAAAACGCATTTTTTATTGATAAAAGATCGAATTGACAGGAGGGAAAAGTTTTGCAAAAACTTGTATTTTTAGGAGCAGGATCCATTGCTGAAGCATTGATTCATGGATGGATCAAAAATGAAGTTGTACCTGCAGACCATATTTATGTGAAAAATCGTTCCAATGTTCAAAGATTGAAAGAATTGAACGAACGGTTTGGAGTTCATATACTTGAAAACTTGGAAGAGCTGAGAGATGCCGATTTGGTGATTTTGGCCATGAAACCAAAGGATGCGAAAGACGCTTTTAGAGCAATCGCGCCTTATCTTTCCGAAAAAACGGCCATCCTCTCCGTTTTGGCCGGAATAAGCATTGAAACGATCGAGAAGGCTTTGGGCGCCCGTCCAATCGCCAGAGTCATGCCAAACACTTCCGCTGCAATCGGCATGGCAGCAAGCGGCATTTCATTTAATGAACAGGTGACAGAAAGCCAGAAAAAGATTTACTTGCAATTGTTGGAAGCGATCGGCATTGTCATCGAAGTGGAAGAAGATAAACTCCATGCCATCACCGCCCTTTCCGGAAGCGGGCCAGCTTATCTCTATTATTTGCTGGAAGCATGGGAAAAAATCGGGACGGAATTTGGTTTATCCAAAGAAACCGTAAGAAAATTGATGGTTCAAACCATTGCAGGTTCCGCCATGATGCTCCAACAAATCAAAGAAGAACCGGAAGTGCTCCGCAAAAAAGTCACAAGCCCTGGGGGAACTACGGAAGCGGGCATCAGAGCATTGGAAAACTACCGGTTCACCGAAGCCATTTTTGCTTGTATTAAAAGTGCGGAAGCAAGATCCCGTGAACTTGCAAAAGGTGAGTAAATCCTTCCCGATGCAATTGTCGAAATGAAGGAAACTTTCATGCATTGGAAATTGTATCAATTTCCCGCCTTTATTTCCTATTCCACAGAAGAAAGTCAAAATCAATTGCATCAAACACCCTGATGGAAAAGCTCCGGATAAGGAGCATTTTTCATTTATCGGAAAATTTGAAATTATCATTATTTCAATTATTTCCTAGGAAATGTAATTTTTTGCTATTTTTTGCTGTCGAAAGGCGCGTTTTTGACTATTTGTTGAGGATTTTGTAGCCGTTTATATATCTAATGGCAACCTTACCCGGTTTATAATCAAAAATTTGACCAGAAAAAAAGCTATCCGGAAAGTCCTCCGCTTTCTGGATAGCCGAACTTTTTATAATGTACCGTTTCTGATCCTTTTGATGATGGAAATGGTCGTATACAGGGTAAGCGGTATGAAAATGACCAATAGAACAATCCAAAATGTCAAAGCATCGGCCGCTTTTAATTCTGCATAATTTGTTACGACAAAAAATATAATCCCAATCATTAAACACCAGGCCATTATATTGGGAAACACGACAAATAATCGCAATAATCCAGGATTCAATTTCGGTTGATTCATATTTTCCCCTCCCCACCCCTATCATACAATAAAATCAATCGGATATTCCATTATTTTCTGTTTTCTGTATCCTTTCCTATATAATAGGCTATTTATGGATGAAGTTCATTCAACTTTCCATTTTTCCACTGGAACGCAGAAAAATCATTGGCCACAAAAATGTTGGGGAAAATAGTTTTTGCTTCTTTGATCAGCTTGCCGGTTTCATGGGGCAAAAACCGTGCACTGATATGGTTGAGGATCAAATGTTTGGCATTGGCTTCTTTTGCCACCTTTGCGGCTTCCACATTCGTTGAGTGTCCGTAATCTTTTGCAAGATGGGATGTTGCATGGTCGAATGTTGCTTCATGAATGACAATATCGGCATTTTGGCTCAATTCAATGGATTGCTTGCAATATCGGGTATCTCCCAATACGGTTATGACAAATCCTTTTTTTGGGGGGCCCGTCACCTCTTTGCTATAAACTATCGTTCCATCATCAAGCTCCACATCTTCCCCATTTTTCAGTTTTCCCAGTAATGGCCCTTTTGGAACCCCCAGTTTCATTGCCTTTTCGATATACAATTCGCCGGGAAGGGGCTTTTGTTCAATCCGGTAACCGTAGCAAGGAATCACATGTTCCAGCTCTTTTGCGGTGACAATGAATTGATCGTCTTCAAAGATGACCCCTTCTTTTACATCTACATATTGGATCGGATAGTTTAAATGGGTTTTTGTCAGTTCCAATGTGAATTGAACCCATTCCTTTAATCCGGAAGGACCGTAAAGGGTCAGTGGCGTTTGCTCCTCTCCGCCCAAAAAAGAACGGGAGCTGAGCAGTCCAGGGAGGCCGAAAATATGGTCACCATGTAAATGGGTGATAAACACTTTTTCTATTTTTCTCGGTTTGATGGCGGTATGCAAAATTTGATGCTGGGCCGCCTCCCCACAGTCAAATAGCCAAATCGTTCCCCTTTCCTCATACAATTTCATTGCAAGGGAACTTGTATTTCGTTCTTTTGAAGGCATTCCTGCTCCTGTGCCTAAAAATTCCAGTTCCATGTTGAATCTCCATTCTTACAATTCTTCTTTTAAATCTTCCAGGAAGTCTTTACTAAAACTTGTTTTTGATGCATAGCTCTTTTTCTTTACATCGATTCCTTTTTGAATGATTCCTTTACCAAACTTCTTTTCCATTTCATAAATGATTTCATAAATCGGTTCTTCTTTTGCAAATTGCTCATAGTTGAAAATCGTAAGTTGTTCGGCCAGATGTTTTTTATCCATCACATTGGAAACGGTGACACCCAAAAGCCGGATCGGCGTACCATCCCATGCCTTAGAAAATAATTCCATGGCCTCATGATAAAGATCCTTTTTCAAATAAATCGGATTTTGCACCGTTTTGCTTTTCGTATGGTTATTCCAATGGCAATCCCGGATTTGGATCGTGATGGTGGAACCGCATAAATTTTTAGCCTCCAGCCTTTCCGCCACTTTTCCGGATAGTTTTAAAAACGTGCTTTCAATGTCCTTCATTTCTGTTATGTCATAGGGAAGGGTGGTGGAATTTCCGACGCTTTTCGTTTCGTAAATGGATTCCGGATCCACTTCCCTTGAATCAATTCCGTTGGCTCTCCTTTTTAGCCGGACCCCGATTTTTCCAAAGGCTTCTTTTAATAGTCCTTCATGGGCATTGGCCAAATCGCCGATGGTATAAATACCTAAAGATTCCAGTTTTTTAGCGGTGCTCTCTCCGACTCCATGCATTTTTATCACCGGGAGTGGCCACAGTTTTTCCGGCACTTCCCTCTTTCTGAGCACAGTGATGCCCATCGGTTTTTTCATGTCAGAGGCCGTTTTTGCCAAAAATTTGTTGGGGGCAATGCCGATGGAACATGGCAAATCCAATTCATTGTAGATTCTAAGCTGTATTTCTTTTGCAAGTTCCAAAGGATGGCGCTCTTTGGCCACTTCGGTCACATCCATATAACCTTCGTCTATGGATACCGGTTCAACCAGTTTGGTATAGCTTCTCAAAATGGTAAACATCGCTTTTGAGGCTTCACGGTACTTTTGAAAATCGGGAGGAAGGAGGATCAATTCCGGACATTTTTTCAATGCTTCTTGAACAATCATCGTCGTATAAACGCCTTTTGCCCTTGCTTCATAGGAACTTGTGACGATGATGCCGCGGCGTTCTTTCGGATTTCCGGCAATCGCGATCGGCTTCCCTTTCAATTCGGGATGATAGGCCTGTTCCACAGAAGCATAGAAACTGTTCATGTCGACATGAAAAATGACCCTTGCCATCTCTTTTCCTCCCCGGTTTCTTTACACATTATTTTATCATAAACCGAAAAAAACCACCTTTTTCGATTCGCCCTGTAAAAAACCCATGATGATTCAAATTTACTATCAACATCATATTGACTTTTAAAAAAATGTTCGATATCCTTTTTGTAAACCAAATATAGAGAAAGGTTAACAAAGGGGGATAAGAATTGTGACGTCTTCAAAAACATATGGACTTGTATTGATTGCATTTGGAGCAGCGATTATTTCCGTTTTAGCTCAAATAACAATCCCGCTTCCGCTCATTCCGATTACCGGACAAACACTCGCCATCGGACTTATTGTTACTATTTTAGGTTTAAAATACGGCACTTTAAGCGTGCTTGTTTATTGTTTGCTTGGAGCGATCGGTTTACCGGTATTTACAGGAATGTCTGGCGGACTTTCCATTATTGTCGGGCCAACTGGCGGCTATATTATCGGCTTTATTCCTACCGCATTATTCATGGGCTGGTATTTAAATAAATTCGGTTATACTTATCTTCATGGATTGATCGCCAATGTGGCAGGAATGATGCTGACACTGGCCTTTGGCACCCTTTGGCTCAAAGTGGTCGCAGACATGTCATTTCTTGCGGCATTCATGGCCGGTGCGGCACCGTTCATCCTATTGGAAATCATCAAAGGTGTCATCGCCGCTTGGGCAGGAATTCTTGTAAGACAACGATTATTGAGCGCAAATTTATTAAAATACGTTTAATTTGCTTATTTATTAAGCTTATGAATAGATACCCCTTCTATCCAATCGAGTAGGAGGGAGCGATTAACTCCCGTCCTCTCACACCACCGTACGTACGGTTCCGTATACGGCGGTTCAATTAAGATAATTGACGCAAGTTTTTATAACCTCCGTGAATAGCTGTTCTCTTTATGCCAGTGGTCACTCCACCCTCCAAGAGGTCTCCCACGGGATTCACCGCTTCCTTCCTCAAGTGAGGTACTACGTTTTCTGTGTTCATCATGACTCACTGAATGCCAAGGGCTATTCTCTCTTAATTGTTCGGTCCTTCTTAGTAGTTCTAAACCAACTAATACTATGACCTCTGCTGACTTCTGACGGTTCAGCTACTTATCACTAAGTAGGTTATGAAGCGTACTTCACATATCCGCCAGACCTCCCCGGGTAAGAATGTAATCTTTCCTTCCATCTATCTGCTTCATTTACTCTGTACCACCTTTGGCAGAAAGGACTTTGTTTTGTTTAGCAAACTCATCCAATGATACCTAGCCTTATATGAAGTTCGTGTTCCTCAGACCGGAAGTTTGCCGCTCGCTTCCTTCAGATTCCGCGTCACCACGGACACCCTTGCGTTAAGCTAACTGTTACTTCTGCCTTCACAGTTCGGGACTTACACCCTATAGATTACACCCATGCCAGGCGCACTACGAAAACCGAATGGCCATTTATTTCGGCCATTCGGTTTTTTCGTACATCCTTAAAATAATTGGAAATTGTTCCATTCATAAACCCTCGGGAAAAGCACTTGCTCATTATAGGATTGATTTTTCACATACACATGAATGTTCGAACTTTTTAACGTTTCAAGAACGGCGGGCTTATCATCAAAATAAACATCCAATTCCAATTTCTTAATGATTTCCACTTTCTCATGATCTTTCATTCCGCAATAAAATTGTCGATCAACGACCGGAAAGCCTTTTTCTTTCAACCAATTTCTCGTTTTTTGACAATACTGTTTCGGTCTCGATGTGATATAAAAAATGGCATGCCCTTCCCTTTCGAGCCGGTTGACAAATTCAATCGCCCCCTCGAAAGCAGGGCAATCGGAAAAATAAATTTCTTCCACCAAGGAATTCCACAAATGATGCCCCTGTTCATCGTTCAACCCAAAAAGTTCATGGATTTCAACCCTTTTTAACTGATGAAAAAGGGCGATATCCACCTGTTTTCCCAATTTTGTATTATATATATGGAAAGCGTGTTCCCTCAGATTGATTAACGTATCATCAATATCAAATCCGATATTCACCATAAACCCACTTTCTGTCTATTCTATGATAATAAATTGATTTGCGAAGTTTTTTTCCTTCTCGATTTGTAAATCGAGCAGTTTTTTTACTTCCTCTTTTCTTTGCTTTTCACATTGTATTAACTTTGATTCATTGATATTGCCCGGTTCAATGCATTCCGCCAACCGATCCGCATCCACCAATGCACTGTTCAACCCAAAGGCCCCGGTCGGCGTCATGGTGTGGCATGCATCCCCAATCAACAGTACATTGTCCTTTTTCCAAACTTCCGTAAAATTGCTATGTACATCGAGCAAAACAAAATCTTCCCAGGACGTAATATGTTTTCGAACCGTTTCTTCCAATTCTGGAAACGCCTGAATGAATTTGAGCAAAAACTCCTCTAAGGGCTGTTTGCGAATTTTCGGAAATGAACCTTGTTCTATATTCCATCCAATTTGGACAAAACCTTTTGTTTGGGTAAACAATGCCAATTGATAACCATCGATTTCCGCCATTTTAATGGAAGGCTTCCAATCATGGGGTGCAGGGACTTTTGCCCAAAGCAAATCATAGCCGTGTTTCCTTATCGCCGTTTCAATGCCCGCTTTTTTCCGGACAATGGAATATCTTCCATCCGCTCCAATAATGATTGAGCTATAAATATTCATTTCTTCTCCGTGTTTCTTCGCTTTAATTCCGATAAAATGTCCATCCTCATCTTTCAATAAATCGATGACTTTCGTGCTTGTCATTAACGAAAAATTTTCATATTTACCGGCTTCGTCAATGATCACTGATAATAAATGGGCTTGTGGCACATGGATGCCCAAATGCCCAATTTTTTCTTCCGGCTGAATCATTTTGAAAAGTTTCCCATTTTTCCAATATTCAACGACTTCCATTTTTAATAAGCCGAGTTTTTCAATTTTTGAATATAGATTGTGTTTTCTGAGGACTTTTTCCCCCTCTTCATTCAAATGTTCTCCCCGGAATTCTTTGGCAATGTCTTTATGTTGTTCGATGAGAATGACTGAAACACCCTTTTTGGCGAGCAGAAGTGAAAGAAGGGAGCCTGCCGGACCTGCTCCCACAATCAAAACATCAGTACTGGGCATGAAGTTCACCTGGCTTTGGATAGGCAATGATGCATAAATCTTCACCGATCCGTTCAATGGAGTCAATTTCAACTTTCGATGCCATATCCATCGTATCCACATCCTCACCGGAAACCGGGGAAATGGAATTTCGGCCTCCTAAAATTTTAGGCGCAATATAAAGAATATATTTATTGACAAGTCCCGCCCTAACAAAGGAGGCATTCACTTCTCCTCCGCCTTCCACTATTAGATCGGTTATTCCATGTTTATATAATTGCTCCAACATTTCTTCCAGATTGATGCCGTTTTGAACTTTTGAACAATAGATAAAAGTGACATTTTTCTTTTCCAGTTCCGCGATTTTCTTTGGATTGGCGTCGGTTGTCGTAACAATGATCGTTTTCGCTTCATCATTTAATACATTCGCATCCAACGGAATCTGCAAACGGCTGTCCAAAACGACACGAACCGGATTTTTCCCTTTCTGATTTGGAAGTCTTGTTGTCAATAAAGGATTATCTTTTAAGACCGTACCGATTCCAACCAGAATCGCATCGGATTCGTTGCGGAGTTGATGAACTTGCAACCTTGATTCTTCTCCGGAAATCCATTTTGAATGTCCTGAATGAGTGGCTATTTTCCCGTCCAAAGTCATGGCATATTTTAACGTCACAAAAGGGCGGTTTGCGATCATATTATGGAAGAAGCGTTCATTCAGCTTTTGAGCTTCTTTTTCCAATAAACCTACTTCAACTTCAATGCCGGCTTCCCGAAGAATTTGAACACCTCTTCCAGAGACTTTAGGATTTGGATCGAGGGTTGCGACCACCACCCTTTGAACACCAGAATTTTTTACCAAATCTGCGCAAGGAGGGGTTTTGCCGTAATGGGAACATGGCTCGAGGGTTACATATAAAGTGGCCCCTTTTGCATGTTCACCGGCCATGTTAAATGCATGGACTTCCGCATGGGGTTCCCCCGCTTTCCGATGGACTCCGGTTCCAACAATCACCCCGTCTTTCACAATCACCGCTCCGACAAGCGGATTGGGGTTCGTTTTTCCCTTTGCAGTTTTCGCCATAGTTAATGCCAATTCCATAAAATCCCGATCTGTGAACACGTTGACCCCTCCTAAAACAATTGCTTTTCCGGGATATGTCCTGCCTTCTTGATTTTCGTTTCCAAATAGCGCCGGTTTGTTTCCGTTAATCCACCCCATATTGGAATATGTTTATCCGCAAGCAATCCATGGCGTTTGAGGGCTTCCAGTTTTCTTGGATTATTCGTAATCAATGTTACCGGTTTATCCCGCAATGTTTCGAGCACTTTAATCGCTTCTTCGTAAGATCTCGAATCATCTTCAAAACCTAATGCATGATTGGCTTCCACCGTGTCGTAGCCTTCTTCCTGCAACAGGTAGGCCAACGATTTGGAAAATAACCCGATTCCACGCCCTTCGTGATTGGCCAAGTAAAAAATCGCCCCACATCCATGTTCCACAATCATTTTCATGGATTCATGCAGTTGATAGCCGCAATCACAGCGCTGGCTGCCGAAAATATCTCCTGTATGGCAGATGCTATGCATGCGAATCAGGGCTTCCTTTTCATTTTGGAAGTCCCCGTAAATCAATACGGAAGATTGCTGGGACTCTTGCAAGTTTGCACTTAAAATATAATCCAGCACTTGTTCTTTTGTCGAGATGGGTTGATCCAATTTCAACCACGTATACCATTGGAATGTGGCCTCGAAATCCCCCTGTTTCACAGGCAATTTCACAGGACCGACGAGGCAAATTTGTTCATGATCTTTATATGGAATCAATTGCATTTTTTTCAGCAAAATATCGTTTTTATTCATTAACAAGTTTTTCATTTTCATCACCTAAATTCAACGAATCTATAAAAAAATCCTATGTTTTTAATAGGAATTATAGTTGCTTTTTTAAATATATCTGAAATAACTGCAAAAATCAAAAGAAGTGTTTTCCAAGTCAGTTTACATTATGTGGTAATATCTGTTTGAAAATTGATTCTTTCATTCGGAAACCCTTTCAATAAAAAAACACTTCATTTTCAAGGGATTGAAAATGAAGTGATATTTAGCACCAATTTTTCAGTTCATTAATCCAGGATTTTCACTTTTACCTTTTTTACTCCCCATTGCATTGCTTCATCATAGGAAGGAATGAAAACATCGATTTTATTTCCTTTGATGGCCCCGCCTGTATCGCCGGCAATGGCATACCCATATCCTTCCACCCATACTCTTGTGCCAAGTGGAATGACGTTCGGATCAACGGCAATCACTTTTAAATGGGGATTTTCACGTAAATTAATTCCATAGGCCGTCGTTCCCGAGCAACCTTTGCAATATGCAGTGTAAGCTGTCGCAGTAACCATCAATTCTTTCCCGGAAGATGCCGGTTCAACGCTGGCAACAACCTGTTGTGCAGCGTCATGATTGGCTGTATTTTTTTCTTTTTTTGGAGCGATTTGTTGAGTGGCGTCAGCCACAACGGAAATCGGTTTATATTCTTTTTTGTACTTTCCATCGGTTTTAATGATCAATTCTTTTCCCGGATGGATCAAAGTATCATCCAAGTCATTCCATTCCATCAACAAATCCAATGGGACGCTATGATTATATGCAATCCGGAATAAGTTGTCCCCTTCTTTCACAGTGTATATGATATAGTCTTCATCTTCTTTTTCAAAAGCCAATTGACGGGTGATGGCATCTTCCACCACTCTGTTTCCCAACAGATTCTTTAATATTCCAATTCTAGACTCTTCCAATGATAATTCTTCCGCATATGTCAACGATGTAGTAAACAATGTCATTGCCAATAATAATAATAAACTGATTTTCCTTAGCATACTTAGTCCTCCTTAACAAACAAACTTGCTTATTGAATGTCAATTCGTACTAAGTAATGCCCAAATGTTTCATTTATTATTCATATTTTTATAAAATTAATTAATCCACCTTATAAACTAGTAATAAAAAATGTAGCGATGCACTGAGACACCGCTACATTTCCCTTTTTCAACCGATTCATTTCATTCAAAAATGGGAAACAAAATAAATCCTCCAGAATATAATCCAGAGGACGTCAGTTTAAATATTCATCCGAGCAGCTTGGAAACATATAAATACCTTGAATCATATGAAAATCGTAATGACGCTGTACAAATTTTTCCTGGTATAAATATTCCATGATGGAAATTTCGTGTTCGTTTGCATCACACAATACACCGGAAACGCTTAATCCGTTTTTCAGATAAACACCAATGGGCTTTCCAATTAAATATTTGATTTTTTCAAACATTGTCTGCCCCCTTCCTTACTGCATTGTATGCAAACTTGTTTACAATTGGCTGTGTGGGCGGCATCCCCTTTTTTATTTATAGCAAGCCCATTTATATCCGCCTGAACTCCCATTCATCCGGAAAATTAAAATCTGTGATACAAACATTGATCAAATCAACCATTTTTGTTTACATAATATTTTTATCGTCGTTAATGGCCGACTTTATCAAATCCATCAACAAATGATCCCTTTTTTTCAATTTCCTTTCCATTGTCAACTCATAAAAAACAGGATCCAATAAACGGGTCAAAATGGATTTTCTCAAGGATGCATCACCGATTTGTTTCAAAACAACCCTTCTTGCATCTTCCAGAAATTGCACATATTCCCCAAAATTTTCATCAAATTGTTGTTCCAACTCTTTTTTAATTTTTTTGGATAAACCCGGACTCGCCCCATCCGTAGAAATCGAAATGGTAAGTTTTCCTCTCTGGACCACGGCTGGAGTAATAAAATCGCTTTCCTTTGGATGATCCGCACGAAGCAATAATTGATGCCCTTTTTTATGCAGCCCTATTGCTTGATTTACTTTCGGATCATTTGTTGTTGCAAAAATGAGATCAGCCTGTTCGATATCCGATGGTTCAAACTCCTTTTGAATCCATATGGCATCATGCTCGTTCAGCCATTCTTCCATTTCCGGAATGATGGTTGGACTCACAACCGTAATCTTCGCCTTCGTATTTTCGAGCCCCTTCAGTTTTTGAAAAGCAACCCGTCCGCCGCCAATGATGACAACCTTTTTTCCTTCCAATTTCATCATCATAGGATAATACATGCCAAACACCTTCTTCGATAAGCTTTAGATGTGAATACAAAAAACTTAATAAAAAAATACACCATTTTTCCCGATTGAAAAATGGTGTTCCCAGGAATCCCAAAATGACAATTTTTATATGTACCAATATCCATTCAAAAGTGTCACTCAACAGGTTTATAAAAAATTTTCATGTTCTTCAATGGATAAATCCGCATTTTTGATTCTCCGTACACATCATCCAATGGAATCAATCCAAAATGCCGGCTATCGTAACTTCTCAAACGATTATCGCCCAATACAAAAATATAGCCCTCCGGAACAGTCTTTTCCCCTGTCAATTCTTCCAGAGTAAAGTTTTCCGTCGTGCGCATTTGCGAGACTGAATTGCGATTCACATAGGGCTCTTCATACTCTTTTCCATTGATGATCAAAACATCGTCTTTCATTTCAATCATATCTCCGGGCAAGCCAATGACCCTTTTAATATAATATTCGTCTTCATAAGGAGCTTTAAAAACAATATGATCAAATCGTTCTATTTTGCTTATTTTGCTTACCAGAATGATATCCTCATTTTCGTAAGTCGGAGACATCGAGGCACCATCCACCACGACGGGGGAAAAGATATACTCTCTGCATATGAATGCAATAGCATACCCCATCAAAATTACCAAAAACCAAGATGCAAGTTCTTTCACGATTTTGTTTTCTTTCATCCGCATTGCTCCTCTAATTGAAATGGGTATTTCATGATTTGATTGCAATCCAAGTACGGTTTTGCTGTTCTTGTACGGATACTTCGCGGCCGAAGAACCGGGTCAATGTTTCCTCTGTCAATAAATCACTTGCCAATCCTTTTTCATATACTTCCCCATCTTTCATTAACAGAACATGGGAAAAACAAGGCAAAATTTCTTCCACGTGATGGGTAACGTAAATCAATGTTGGGCAAAACTCTTGTTTGGCTAGCCGATCGATAAATTCCAGGAACTCTTCACGGGCGATCAAATCCAATCCGTTGCAAGGCTCGTCCAAAATCAATATTTTCGGTTTGGCCATAAGCGCCCTTGCAATCAGCACCCGTTGCTTCTCGCCTTCAGATAATATACCGTATCGGGTATTTTCCAAATGTTCAATTCCCAATTGTTCCATGAGTGTGCGGGCCATTTCCACATCTTTTTTCTCAACCGCTTCATACAAGCCAATGGATGCAAATATTCCGCTGAGCACAACGCTCAACACGATATCATAATCTTTTAATTGCTGCTTTAATGAAGAACTGATAAAACCGATCTCTTTCCGCAATTCCGGAATGTTTGTTTTCCCAAATTCCTGGTCCAACACCTCAACCTTTCCTGAAGTCGGGTATAAATATCCGTTAATGACGTTCAACAATGAAGTTTTGCCGGAGCCGTTCAATCCCAGAATGGCCCAATGTTCACCTTTATTTACATCCCAATTGATCCCTTTTAATAGATATTTACCATTCCGAATGACCGTTACATCTTTTAAGTGTATCAACTTTCTTCCCCCATCTTACCATGATATATAATAATATAATATTACAATAAATCGTTTTTTTGAGAAAAGTGATAAAAATTAGAATAGAACAAATATCCATAAAAAATGAGTTTTACGTTATCATAAAGCAAATAGGGATTGCATGAATCGGGGGGATCAGATTGGAAAAGAAAGTCATTTATGCCGCACATGTCAAACATCCATATATGCACTTATATATCGCTTCTTCCGAAAAGGGGTTGGTTTTTGTTGGCACAGACCATTCTTCCATGGAGGAATTGACCCAATATTGCCGAAGACGATTTCCCCATTGTGAAGTGATTGAAGAAGGATCATTTATGAAACCGTATATTTCACAGCTCATTGAATATTTAAACGGGCAACGCAAAGAATTTTCATTGCCTTTCGATCTTCATGGCACCCCTTTTCAACAAGAAGTATGGAAAGCGTTATGCGATATTCCATACGGGAAGACGACAACTTATGGTGAAGTGGCCAGACAAATCGGAAATCCTAAAGCCGTCCGAGCCGTCGGGGGCGCCATTGGTAGCAATCCGTTATCGATCGTCATCCCTTGCCATCGGGTCATTGGAAAAAATGGAAGCCTTACGGGATATAGCGGAGGGCTGGATGTGAAAAAACGTTTGTTGGACTTGGAAGGGATTTCCCTATTAATGTCATGATCGTTTCCACTTCCGGATCATTTCTTTCTCTTCTTTGCTGATGCGACGGGATTCTGTGATTTTTTGCAGCGCTTTATTATGTGTAAAATCGTCCAATGAATTCGAACGAAGAAAGTTTGTTGTTTCTTCCGGATATTTCAAATAGGCTTCACAAATCGCCCAGGCTGTGGCCATCTTTACATAATAGCCGTCATGATGAATTCCATTGAATATTCGGAAAATTTCTTGAAGATAAGATTCTTCAATAAAATAGCTCAAACACATGACCACCGCAAAGCGGATTTCGAATTCTTTGTCGGAACGAAAATATGGCAGAATAAATTGCCAAACTTCATCCGGATGCTTTTTTGCAAACTTCAAACCGCTGCAAAAACTGTCACAGACAGCCCAATTATCGATTTTCGGCACAAACCATCGAATCCAATCCAGCCTTTCTTTCAAGGGCAGTTTCACCTGCCCGATGACCATCCCTTTCAGCATGATTTCTTCAAAAAATTCCTCTTTCCCATTCCGCAGAAAACCTTCCCAATCCTCTTCCGAAATCTCTTTTGCCAACGTTCTTAAAATCGGAAGACGCACCCCTAAAATGTTTTCATGATTTGGAATTAATGTTTTTTGAAAAAGCCGGTATTTTTCTTCAGACAATTCCATGAGTTTTTGACGGACGTTCATTATATCACTCCATGGGGGATTATTTGATTTTCGATTGTTTATAGATACCGATGGCCAATGGTATGAAAACGATGACGATAAATGCCGGTATAAACCATGGATCGAGGGATTCTTTCTGCTTCAATCCGATTTGAACCATTTCAAAATTCAAATAGGCAAAGAACACCATGCATAAATTTTTCATCGCATTGAGCATTTTTCGGCTGTTCAAATAAAACGCTTCCACATTCGATTCATTCAGCCGCTTTGGATAATTATGCATGTGGGGCGCTTTTTCAAAAGCGGTGTTCAACAACAGAATAAACAAACCAATAACAGGCAAAATAAATAGTTCATATTTTGACCCCCAACGGTCCACTTCTCCTTTTCCATTAAAATGACCCGGAATTTGATCAGGGAGATGGTTCCATTGAAGAACGATATAAAGAATCGATACAAGAAAACAGCCAATGCCGATGATGTCAAAGATTTTTTCGGTTTTCGTTTTCGGAATGCGCAGTATTGGCCGATATGGATATTTCATTTCTCCTCATCCCACCTTTTATAAAAATGAAGCTAGAAAAGGGTCTACACCTTTTTCTAGCCATAAAGTCTGTCAAGCATTGCTTTCTTTTTCTTCCGCCAGCAATTGATGTAAATAATCGATAATTTCCCGAATCCCTTCCAGCGAATTCACTAAAACTTTCGGACTGACAATGGTAATCATCCGATTATCGAGATTCGCTACTGCTGTAAAATATTTCGTTTGAGAATAATTCACAAGTCCTACTTGTTGAATATCGTCTTCTCGTATATCTAAAATCTCTTTTGCTTCGCTTACCACTAAACCAAAATTCACAATATCCGTATTTAATACAATTATTCGAGACATCGGATCGGAAGTTGGTTTATTGTATAAGATAATATTAAAATCAAGCACCGGAATCAGTTCTTCCCGAATGCGCGTAAAACCGATCAAATATTTGGGCAAATGGGGAATTGGTGTAATTTTGCCGATTTTTTCTATGGAAACTACTTGGTCAATGGCGATTCCATATTCTTCATTCTCACAGCGAAAAATGACTGATTTCAAATAAATCACCTCAAATTGTACTATTTCTTGCTTGCGCATTTAACGATTTCTACTAATAAATCGGCTAATTTTTCTAGTTCTTCAATAGGCATTCGTTCATTTGTTGTATGAATATTTTCATAGCCTACTGACAAATTGACTGTAGGAATGCCAAAACTTGAAATGACATTGGCGTCGCTTCCCCCACCAGAGACCCCAATTTGAGGTGTTCTGCCAACATTTTTTACTGCTTCCACTGCCACTTGTACTACTTTATCCGTTTCACCTACTGAAAATCCCGGATACATCAACTGTACATCCACTTCAGCGCGGCCTCCAAATTTTTCAGCCACTTTTTCAAAAGTTTCTTTCATATGAGCTGTTTGCTTATCTAATTTCTCTTTTTGGATGGAGCGGGCTTCTGCTAGGATGAATACTTCATCACAAACGATATTTGTCGCTTTGCCGCCTTCAAAACGCCCAATATTCGCTGTTGTTTCATGGTCGATGCGCCCTAATTTCATTTCCGCAATGGCTTTCGCTGCCAATGTAATAGCAGAAATCCCTTTTTCCGGTTCCACTCCTGCATGGGCTGTTTTTCCAAAGATTTTTACATTTAATTTTGCTTGATAAGGAGCCGCAACAACGATTCCTCCCACTTTTCCATCGCTGTCAACCGCATAGCCGTACTTGGCAATAATTTTATCCCGATCCAACTCCTTAGAGCCGGCAAGACCATCTTCTTCGCCTGCTGTAATAATGAATTGTATTGTACCGTGTTCAATGGACTGTTCTTTAAGACGGCGAACCATTTCCAAAAGTGCAGCAATTCCAGCTTTATCATCGGCGCCTAAAATGGTTGTGCCGTCAGAATATATATAGCCATCTTCTTTTATTTGTGGTTTAATGCCCTTCCCAGGAACAACCGTATCCATATGTACGGTAAAATAAATCGGTTCAACATCCAATGATCCTTCCAAAGTGGCAATAATATTTCCTGCCGCATGACCATTGCGTGTATGAGCATCATCTTGATAAACAGAAAAACCTAAATCTTCCAATTTATTTACAAGAATTGGTGCTATTTTTTCCTCATGTTTTGTTTCTGAATCAATTTGGACTAACTCGATAAATTCATTCACTAAACGACTATTTTCCATGTTCAAAACCCCTTTTTTCCACTATTCATCCTCATTCTACGCTTTACTGTTTCAGAATACAATTACAAAGGTTTTATTGTTTGAAAGGTTAATTCTTCTTTTCAACTTATTAATTTTCCAGCAGAAAGGGTGTTGTTGATTATGGCGTTAGGGGATGTTTCTATAGCACAGATAGGAAAATAAGTGCGGAGTCTAGCATAAATTGGTGAATCCTAAGCAATGCAAAATTGCCCCCAATCCGAAAAATACTTTGGATTGAAGGCTATTTGTAATTCGACATTTACTTCCCATTTTTCATTAATTTTTGTTTTTCTAATAAAGCATATATATATTCCATATTTAAACAGCTTTGCACTTGTTCTGCCAGTATTTCATATGCCTGTTCACGGCGTTCTTTATCCGTTTGTACTTCCATTGGTAATGGATTCAACCCCTTACTTTTTCTTATTTCATTAAAATACGCCCTTGTAAAATAGCGATTTTGGAAGATGCCATGTAAATATGTGCCAATGGCTTTCCCATTATGAACAATAATACCATCCGTTGTTCCATCATTTAATTGTAAAAAAGGTAATGCATTTTCCTTTACCTTTGTTTGGCCTAAATGAATCTCGTATCCTTCCACTTCAATTTCTTTTTGGAAAAGCGTTGAATGAATTTTGCCTTTTGTTTGGGTCGTTCTTTTATTTTTTTCAAAGATCGTTTGTATCGGCAGTAGAGAAAGGCCTGAGACTTCCTTCAAATTTCCTTCTACACCATCAGGATCGAGAAGTTTCTCGCCTAATATTTGATAACCGCCACAAATTCCGAAAACTCTGCTGCCCTTTGAATAACATTGTTGAATAGCTTCAAATAATTTCGTTTCTTTTAACCACATTAAGTCGCCCGTTGTATTTTTTGTACCAGGTATGATGATGCAATCTGGATTTCCTAACTCCTTCACATCTCTAACTAAGCGTACCCCTACGTCAGGCTCCTCAAACAACGGATCTAAGTCTGTAAAATTAGATATTCTCGGCAATTGAATACAAGCCACATCAATAGGGCATTTCTTTTTAGGGTTTTTTAGTTTTAAAGTATCGAGGGCTAAAGAATCTTCAGCTTCAATCTGGCAGTCTAAATAAGGGATAACCCCAATAACGGGAATTCCGGTATAGTTTTCAAGCCATTGTATGCCATCCTGAAGTAATTCAATCATCCCTCTAAATTTATTAATGATGATACCTTTTACAAGTTTCCGTTCTTCTTCATCCAACAATGCAAGCGTGCCGACAATTGAAGCAAAAACTCCGCCCCGGTCGATGTCTGCAACGAGGAACACATCGGCATCCAGCATTTTTGCTACCCGCATATTCGCAATGTCGCGGTCTTTTAAATTAATCTCCGCAGGGCTGCCGGCACCTTCTGCCACAATAATATCGTAGGATTGTTCCAAGTCATGGATGGCTTTTTCCACAATTGGCATTGCTTGCAGCGTAAAGTTCTCTCGATAATTTGTTGCACCCATATCCATAAAATGCTTCCCATGAACGATGACTTCCGAAACCATATCTTGTTTCGGTTTGAGCAAAATCGGATTCATTTTTGAATTAGGGATTATCCTGGCAGCTTCTGCCTGCACCCCTTGAGCTCGGCCGATTTCTTCCCCATTCTGGGTAACATAGGAATTCAATGCCATATTTTGAGACTTAAAAGGGGCAACTTTGTATCCTGCATTGGAGAAGATGCGGCAAAGTGCCGTACAAAGAACACTTTTCCCCACATCAGAAGACGTTCCTTGTATCATAATTGAACTTGCACGCAAATATTTTCTCTCCTTTAAAATTCCAGGCCTTTTACCGCCGAAATTCCTTCATTATAATAATGTTTCGTACAATCGATAGTCGAAACCAAATCTGCAATGTCGATCAATTCTTGTTTCGCATTACGGCCTGTAATCACGACATTCATATGTTTTGGACGATTTTGAAGTGCTGTGATCACTTCATCAAGAGGAATTACGTCATCAACCGGAAAGTTTGTAATACTGAGAGCATTGTTTAGTTCATCCAACACTAATAAATCAATCGTTGGATCTTGGAGGGCTTGTTTTGCAATTTCCCACCCTTTTTTCAAAGCTTCCCGATGCTCTTCCGGTGTCTTCGTCCATGTAAATCCGATTCCTAATTGTTCAACCTTAACGGAGCCTTTCCCTTCTTCGCCTTGGCTAATGCAACCGAGGCCTAATTGTTCCATTGCAACTCCTAATTTTTCTAAGGCAATGGCTTCACCGTAAATACGTTGTTTCGATTTAATGAACTGTAAAAAACAGACATTCATTCCACGGCCAATTGCACGCAATGTTAGTCCCAACGCTGCAGTCGTTTTCCCTTTACCATCACCAGTATATATTAAAGTGAGTCCTTTATGTTTCATTGTCATTCTCCTCCTTCCATTATTGTGTATTGGTATTGTTTTTTGTTTTATATAAGGTATCTTCAAACCACATTGCTTGTTCTCTTACCTTTACAACTTCACCCACAATGATCATGGCAGGATTTGTAATCTTTTCGCTCGCAGCCAATTGGGAAATCGTATCTAATGTTCCAGAAATGGTTCGTTGTACCTTCGTCGTACCATTTTCGATAATCGCGACCGGAGTACCGGGGGCTTTGCCATTTTGCATTAATTGACGGCAAATATTCTGTAAATTCCCAACTCCCATATAAAAAGCAATCGTATCGATTCCAGAGAGTGCTCTCCAATTTAAATGATCAGGACCATTTTCTTTACATCCGTGTCCTGTAACAAGGGCAACACTGGATGCATATTCGCGATGGGTTAATGGAATCCCGGCATACTCGGCTGCTGCAACACTTGCAGTAACGCCAGGCACAATTTCAAAGGGAATCCCATGCTGCTTGAGGACACTGGCTTCTTCTCCTACTCTTCCAAAAATACCGGGATCCCCTCCCTTTAATCTCGTAACAATCTTTCCTTCCAATGCTTTTTGTACAAGAATTTCATGAATTTCCTCTTGAATGAGCATATGTTTTCCAGGCAATTTACCGCAATAAATGCGTTCTGCATTTTTGGGAGCATACTCTAGCAATGATGGATTTATAAGCCGATCATACACAATGCAGTCTGATTGCTGTATGCATTCGAGCCCCTTGACTGTGATCAATTTTTCATCTCCAGGTCCAGCTCCTACTAAATATACTTTTCCTTTGCTCATATTTCCCTCCCGGAACAAAGTTGCATTGTTGTTTACTGAATTGAAAATTATTTAATAGTATAATAGTTTTATTTCCGTTTCTGTTGTTGATATTTTAAACAAGCATTCAACCAGTTATCGATCAGCTTCGGATTGGATGCGAAATGGAAATGGACATATCCTGCAATTAATGAATGGACAACACAACCATCCTGTTTTTGTCCAAATCGACTTTTCAATGCATAAGCCGGCACCTGCTCTGTATTTGGTATAAAAGTGGAATAATGGAATTCATGGCCTTTTGCCGTCTCTCCTTCTCCCATGAGGAAATTGTTGTTTACTCCAACAATTTCCCGGTAACCAAGAGCTGCAAGTTTAGGTTGCATTATAACGTTTCCATCAATGATCCCAACCATTGGATAGCTTATACCTTCAGTTGACTGGATGGATTTTGTCAAGTACATGAACCCTCCACATTCAGCCACTGTTGGAAGCCCGTTTTCAATCAGTTCTTTAATGGATTGTTTTGAAACTTCATTATTTGCAAGCTGTTCTGCGAATTCTTCGGGAAAGCCCCCGCCAATATATAATCCATCTGCATCTTCAGGTACCGGTTCGTTCGCTAATGGGGAAAAATATTGAATTTCAGCCCCGCGCGATTTAAGTAATTGTATATTTTCTTCGTAATAAAAATTAAAGGCCGCATCCTTTGCAACGGCGATTATTACATTTACCTTTGGATCTTCGTGAAAAATAGAATTTTCAACTTCTTGTAAATTGTTCGTTTCAGAAATGCTTAATAGCCGGTTGAGATCAATGGTTTTTTCTACTTCTTGTGCCAGCGAATCAAAATAAGAATCCAATTCTCCCCTTTCAATAGCCGGAATTAATCCGAGATGCCTGCTTGGCAAATGGAGATCATTGTTTTTCTTCATATAGCCGATTACCGGAATTTTACATTCTTGTTCAATGGCTGTTTTTACAATGTTAAAATGGCCCTCGCTTCCAACTCTGTTGGCAATTACACCAACGATTCGCGATGGTTCATGCAGAGTTTGAAAACCTTTGACAATTGCTGCTGCACTTCTTGCCATGCTTGAGCAATCCACCACCAGCAGAACTGGACTTTCAGTAATGACAGCGATTTCAGCAGCGGATCCGGTATTTTCCAATGGACTTTTGCCATCAAAATACCCCATCACCCCTTCGATAATTGAAATATCTGCATCGCGGCCAGACCGTTCTACAATATCACGGATTACTTCGCGGCTTAACATCCAGCTATCGATATTTCGGGAAACTCGTTTTGTAACGGCAGTATGATAAGATGGATCGATATAATCAGGACCGCATTTAAAACCTTGGACGACTAAATTTCTCTTTTTCAGTGCAGCCATAATTCCGATTGTTAAAGTTGTTTTTCCAACACCGCTCGATGTACCTGCAATCATTACTCTTTTTGCCACGGATAATCCTCCTTATGTTCTAGAACCCCTACAGAAATCGTTACATTGCCGCTTTTCTTTTTGACAAGGACAA
The DNA here is from genome assembly GCF_038593265.1 of Ureibacillus sp. FSL W7-1570. Taxonomy (GTDB): domain Bacteria; phylum Bacillota; class Bacilli; order Bacillales_A; family Planococcaceae; genus Ureibacillus; species Ureibacillus suwonensis. The sequence goes on along the minus strand of NZ_CP151979.1, from coordinate 569,788 downwards.
GGGAATCCGATTGTAAATACCGTTTCGCTGCTGCTTCACTCACGGAATATGCCCCTGTATATTTATAAACCGTTTCTGATGGTTCTTCGATATGCATTTCATTAAGTTCCTTGGCTGTATACGTACAAAATTCCACTTTTCGTTCTTCCACCACTTTTAATAAACCTTCTTCATCTTTCTTTAAGTCAATGGTGCATATCGCTTTTATACTTTTTGAAGAAAATCCCATCTCAAGCAACGTCTCTTCAATGACTGACTGAATCTCCTCCCCGCTTGTTCCGCGATTACAACCGATGCCTATTACGATCACTTTTGGTCTAAAAATAATACCGCATTGCAATATTGATTTTTCTTCTGGGGCAAGTAAGCGATGCGTGATTATTAAAGCACCGCTTGGCTTCGCATCGATTGCGTCCAAAATTGTCGGATATAACATGATATTTTTCGGTAATGGATGATCATATAACCACCAAGAACGCTCTCCACTTTCCTGCACTATGGCAACTGGTTCTTCGTTGACGACAGCCGCACTTACCTTGGTCAAATGCTCTTCGGAATCCCAAACCCATCCGAATCTGGAGCCAAATAAATCTACGGCGATGGTTTGTTGAACATCAGATGCTGTGGTAATAACGGGATTTGCGTGAAGCAATGCGGCGATTTCTCTCGTTAATTCATTCGCACCTCCTAAATGGCCTGAAAGCACACTGATTACATTTTTACCCCGATCATCGATGACAACGACTGCCGGATCGATTTTTTTATCTTTTAATAGTGGTGCAATCATGCGAACAACTGCACCAAGAGAAATAAACAAAATGAGACCTTTATATTTATAAAAAATGGCTGAAAGCAGAATCCGAACATTGCCATCATATAACTGAATTCCCAGACCCTCTTCATCACCTTTGGCAAACTTATGCGGATAATACAAGTCGCCATTTGGAAAAAGTCCTCTTAATTTTCTCGCAATTTCTGCGCTATGTTTTGTAATCGCTACAATCGCATAATCATTCTTTTGATTGATTTTCGGAATTTCCTCCTCCGCTAGTTGAATCACTTTGAAACTCCTTTCCTATAGCCGTGGGTAAACTCGGCATCGTAAAGTTTCGAACGATAAGAATTCTTTTCATAAATGTTTGGATCTAGTGCCCATCCAGCCAATATCATGGCATGTTTGCGAATGCCATTTTCTTTCATTGCTTCATCAAGTTGAGCAAGTGTCGTTCGAACGATTTTTTGATCTGGCCAAGTAGCTTTTTGAATAACTGCTACAGGCGTATCATCTTGCCAGCCTGCTTCTTTCAATTCCTTCATGATTTTTTTCGTTAAAGTGGCACTGAGGAAAAGAGCGATTGTACAATGATGGCTTGCCAAATCTTTTAATTTTTCTTTTTCCGGCACAGGCGTTCGTCCTTCTGCTCGGGTTAAAATCAGGGTTTGAGTTAATTCGGGAATTGTCAGTTCTGCTTGTACTGCTGCTGCTGAAGCAAAAACTGAACTCACACCCGGAATGATTTCAACTTCAATGCCTTCTTTTTTTAGTAATGCGATTTGTTCTGCAATAGCACCATACATCGATGAATCTCCGGTATGAACACGTGCAACTTTTTTTCCACGGTCCACCCGATCTACAATGATTGATACAATTTCTTCCAAATGCATTCCGCTCGTTTTTATTATTTCTGCTTCTTTCTTTGCTTTGGCAATTAACTCTTCATTCACAAGAGAGTCTGTATAGAGAATACAATCTGATTGTTGCAAAATATGTAAACCCTTCACCGTGATTAAATCGGGATCGCCCGGACCAGCTCCAATAATCCATATTTTTTTCATTTTCGCACCACCATTAACGTTAAATAATTTAAATCCGCACCGTCCAATTCATCGATGCTCCAGATTATTTCTTCTTCAGATGTTACTTTTGTCACTACGTGCGCTTTGTTTTCCAAGCCCAAATCCCGAAGAATTTCCAGCATCAAATCTATGACCTTTGCAACTTTAAGAAATACAACAGCATCATGGGTTTCAATCGCTTTTCTCATTTTATCGACATCATCATTTGCAGGTATAATCGCGACTTGTTCATCACCATCAGCCAGAGGAATGTTTAGACAGGAAGCTGCACCGTTAATAGAGGAAATGCCAGGAACTGCTTGAATTTTGACATCTGGATATTTTTCGCTCATTAACTTCATTAAATGAATAAAAGTGCTATATAATAGCGGATCCCCTTCCGTAACAAACGCCACATCTTTTCCATTGGCAATTTTCCCATAGATTTCATCAACGGCTTTATTCCATTCCCTTTTTAATACTTCTTCATCTTTCGTCATTGGAAATATTAGGCCCAACATTTCCTTTTCTTCAGGCCGTATAAAAACTTCTGCAATTTTGTATGCATAACTTTTTGAACCTCGCATTTTTTTTGGATAAGCAATGACTGGACATTCTTGAAGTGTGCGAAAAGCTTTTAAAGTAATTAATTCAGGATCTCCAGGTCCAACACCTATTCCGTATAGAGTCCCTTTATTCATTTCCATCTTCCTTTCGTTTTGCACTTACAATAAACACGGGATTTAATGGAGCTAACCGGGTCAATGATAAAATCGGTTTACTTCTTGCGATTTGTACTTGGGTAACTTCTGTATGGAATCCTAATCTGTTTAATATCTTGATTGATTCATATAAGTTTTCGATTGTTGCTAGATTTAACACGATGCGTCCATCATTTTTCAACCTTTGACAACATACAGTTAATAATTCCTCCATGTTGCCGCCTGTACCACCAATGAAAATGGCATCCGGATCGGGAAACTCATCAAGGCCTCCCGGCGCTTTTCCGTGTACTACCGTGAAATCCACCCGAAATTTTTTTTGATTACGGAGACAGTTTGCGATGTCTTCTTCATTTTTTTCAATGGCATATATCTTTCCTTCTTTTGCAATTTTCCCAGCTTCAATCGCGACAGAACCGGTGCATGTCCCGATATCCCACACAACGCTTTGTGGGTTTAAATTCAAAGCGCTAACGGATAATACACGAACTTCCTTTTTCGTTATTAATCCTTTTTCCGGCTTTCGTTGATAAAACTCTTCATCTTCAATGCCAAGCGGCCATTTTTTTGCTTCTTGAGTTTGAACTAAAATCACAACATTTAATGGAGAGAAACTGGATTTCTCCATTTCTTCCAACGTCATTTTTCTGCAACGCTCCTCTTCCCCTTGCAAGTTTTCAGCAATATAAGCTTCATACTCAGTCATACCAAACTCTAGCAAATATTTTGCTAGAGTATTTGGGGAATTATTTTCATCTGTTAATATAAACACTTTCTTTTTTCCATCGATTTTTTGAGCAAGACCTTTTATTGGGCGTCCATGTATGCTGACAAAATAGGCATCTTGCCAACTGATTCCAAATTTTGCCGCTGCAAGTTGTATTGAACTGATATAGGGATAGATTTCAACCGGGATTTTTTTTGATAAAAGTCCGCCTATGCCATAAAACAAGGGATCTCCGGAAGCTAGAATCACAATGTTCTGATTCCTTTTTCCAAGTTGTTCAACTATCCTCATTATTTTGGTTTTTAATACGATTTTTTCACCTTTAAAATTTGGGAAAAATGATAAGAGTCTTTCTCCTCCAACAAGAACTTCCGCATTTTCAATCCACTCAATTAATTGGGGATGAAGTCCATGTACACCGTTGTCTCCAATTCCAATCAATTTAATAGGCATCAATATTTTCCGCCTTTCCTAATAATTCTCCATTCATTGAATAAATCGCAGTCGAAACAATCAATCCGCCTTCCACATGTTTAATTACTTCTTTACAGCAATGTTCCGATATTTTGTCAAAAAAGGTCTTGCATCCTAGTTCTCTCATGATTTCCCCAACTTCATTCGCTGTGTTCGCTTGAAGAATTTTTACGATGCTTTCATTTGCAGCTCCACATTCTTTAGCAATGGAAGCAAGAAATTCAAAACTTACTTGAGAACCTTTTGAGTGGAGCATCATCGAACCTCGGGCAAGTTTTGAAAATTTTCCCATCATTCCAACCAAAGAAACTTTTGGAATGCCGATTTTTTTGCAATGTTTCATTGCAAAACCCACAAAATCGCCCATTTCAATAAAAGCAACTTCAGGAAGATCGGAAAACATGCTCATAGCAAATTTTTCGCTTCGTCCACCTGTTGTAAAAACAAGATGCTCACAACCGGATGCTTTGGCCACTGATATAGCTTGTACAATACTTGCCATATAAGCAGCATTAGAAAAAGGAACAACCGTTCCCCTTGTTCCCAATATTGAAATTCCTCCAATGATTCCGAGACGGCTATTTAATGTTTTTTTGGCAATTTCTTCACCATCGGGAACAGAAATGATAACATTTACCCCTTTTTCAATCTCAAAATGTTTTAATACGTTTTCAATTTCCGTTTGAATCATTTTCCGTGGAACGGGATTAATGGCTGCAAGTCCCACTTTAATCGGCAATCCGGGTTTTGTGACCCTGCCTACTCCTTTGCCGCCATCGATAAAAATTTCCCTGTCCTCTCTCCAAGAAACTGTTGCTTGAATAATAGCGCCATGGGTTGCATCAGGATCGTCCCCGCCGTCTTTAATTGTTGAACACGTCACTTCAAAGTCTCCCATGTTGCAATCTTCTATTAGAAATTCAACATCTTTTCCAATTGGCAGATGTATCATTACCCTCTTTTGTACTTGTTTTGTGATTAAAGCAATTAGTGCCGCTTTTGCACAAGCTGTTGCACAAGAACCCGTTGTATAACCTTCCCGTAGTTCAGATGTACTCTTTCTCTTTGTTTTCTGCATTTCCCTTACACCTGATCAGCTAATATTGAAATAGCATTTAAAGCAGCTACGGTTACAGTGCTGCCGCCTTTACGGCCGATATTCGTAATATATGGAATCCCTTCGAGTTTCAACAGCTCCTCCTTCGACTCAGCTGCTGAAACAAAGCCAACAGGCATCCCGATGATTAAGTCAGGTTTTGCAATGCCTTCCTTAACAAGACGAATTAATTCCAACAATGCAGTAGGTGCATTGCCTATTACATATATACCTCCTTCATGTTCACGAGCGGCTTTTCTCATTGACATAATAGCCCGAGTAACTCCCTCTTCTTTCGCTTCTTGTGACACATCTTCATCACTGATATAACAATGCAGATCTCCGCCATATTTTTGGAATCGTTTCCGTCCTGAGCCGCTGACAATCATTTGGACATCGGCAATTACATGTTTTCCTTCCCGGATTGCTTTAACGCCCGCTTCAACAGCACCATGTGAAAATACAACACTTCTTCCTAATTCAAAGTCAGCCGAAGCATGGATGATTCGGCGAACAACTTGCCATTCCATGTCTGAAAAGTGATGTTCTCCCATTTCTTCTTCGATAATGGCAAAACTATAATCATAAATCTTATCCGGATCTACCGTAATCGGTTTAAAATTCATAATGCACCCTCATTTCTTTGATTTTTTATCCAATTTACAATTTCCTCCATTTCACTAAATACATGACCAAATTGTATAATTGGCCTTTTAATGACAATCGTTTCAATCCCAAGTTCCTTTGCAGCTTCTATTTTTTCATCGACCGCACCAACTTTGCCGCTTTCTTTTGTAATCATGAGTGTCACACCGAAATGCTTAAATAAGGCAATATTCAACTCTTTTGAAAAAGGGCCTTGCATTGCCACTATATTTTTTTGGGGGAAGCCGAGCTGCTCGCATTTTTGCATATTATCGATTCGGGGAAGCATTCTGCAAATCACGCGAACATCATTCAGCGGCAATAATTTATTTGCGAAGATTTCCAGCGTTTTACTGCCTGTTGTGAGCATGACAACTCCTTTTTTCTTTGCTGCAAGTTCCGCTGCCTCTTCATAGGATGAAACAAATTTGATAAAATCCTGTTCAAGCTGCAATTTTTCCCTCTCATAGCGGATATAGGGGATATTTAATTGTTCGGCAACCCATTTTGCCGTTTTATGTGCTTCTTCGGCAAAGGGATGACTGGCATCTACAATCATTGTCACCCCGATTTCCCTTGAAAATTCGTACATTTTTTCATAATTTAATCTACCAACTTTTACTTCTATGCCTTTATCAACAAGACTTTTGGCTGCAGATTCTGTTACTACGGTAGCCATTAGGGGGAAGCCTTCCTTTTTTAACAAAACAGCCAATTCACGTGCATCACTTGTCCCAGCAAGAAATAAAATCATGGTTTCACTTCCATTTTTTCATCAAGTTGGACGTTACAACCTTTGTAATCATGATGATGATGTTTATGACCATGGTGATGTTCATGTTCATGCTCATGGTGATGGTGATGGTGGGAAATGAGCCCCTTTTCCATTAACTTTTGAACATTTTGTATATCTTTATCACCGTTCGAATGCCCGGATAATGCTTGTACCATTCGTTCAATAATGACAGATTTTAATCGGGGATGGTATCCAAAATAATGGGCAATTTCAATGTTTATTTCGGGATATTGTTCTTTGAAGCGTTCACAATAGGATTTCATCCGCTCCATTAATATGCCCGTAAATAGAAAATATGGAAGCATGATGATTTTTTTAGCACCAAGCTTTATACATCGTTCAATCCCTTCTTCAACCAATGGTTCTGTCACTCCCATAAAAGCTCCTTCCACTACTTGAACATTTAACTTCTCCCATAGCAGTCTTGTAATCTTGAAAAAATCACCATTGGCATATTCATCGCTTCCTCCCCGGGCAATTAATAAAATGGCTGTATCTTCATGTTTTGCCTGGGTATCAAAACCGATTTCTTGTAGACGTTCCAGTAAAATTTGAAAAATATCTTCATGAATTCCCACAACTTCACCATAAGTAAATTTCACATGGGGATATTTTTCTTGCGCCTCTACAATTTCTGCGGGAATATGAATTTTAGAATGTCCTGCATGGAGCAAGATGATCGGCATTACATAGATTTCACTGGCACCTTTTTCGATGCAAATCTTAATACCTTGAGAAATCGTTGGTTCAGCAAATTCTAAAAAACATGTTTCTACTAGTAGACTTGAATCAATTAATTCTCTTGTTTGCTTTACAAATTCTCTTACTTCTTCATTCCCTGCTTCAAGCTTACTTCCATGTCCTACAAATAAAATAGCTTTCGTCATGTTATCCTCCTAATCTGCACAAGGGATCGGCTGCAAATTGAGCTTTGGCTCATTATCTTGATATTTGTACCCTGCCAGCACTTTTTTCCGTTTAAAATATTTAAATAATCGTTCATTTGGATGAGCATTTTCTTTATATTCAACAATCAGTTTTTCGATTAATTCGACTAATTTTTCAGCTTCCAACCCCTCTTCAATCAATTGACCCGGATGTGCGGTGCGTCCTACCGGTTTTGCACCTAAAAACACATCAAATTTTCCTTTTCGATATACGATTCCGATATCTTCCATAACGGCGTTGTAACATGCCATCCCACATCCATTAATGCCGATTTTTAATTCTTTCGGCACAGCTTTTCCTCCAAATCTCTGTTGCAGCTTTTCAGCGTACGGTATCGAATCCTTTTTTTCACCATCACAAAAATCACAAGCCTTCACCGTAATGACATCTCCTACAGGCATCACCAGCAAACCAACATTTGATAATTGTTCTACAATTTGTTCTGGATGATTAGTTGGAATACTTATCCGCAACTGATGATCCCTTGAATAGTCCATCCTTCCCTCATGACCAACAACTTCAGCCAATAGCTTAAATTGCTCAGGGGTGAATCGTTTATTTGCCACCCCAGGACTTATGGCAAACTCAAAAACTGGTTTATAGTCTGTTTTTTCAACAACGAAATTTGGCTTTCGGTCCAGCATTGCAATTGCTTCGCATGCTAGTTGAAAAGGGGTTTTTTTTGACTCTCTTTTCTTCGATTCCAAATTTTCCAAAGACCAAGGTTCTGCTTCTTTTTTCAATCGTTCATGAGGTTTCAATGGTTGTACCTCGCGATCAAGCGTATATTTTCGTTGATACCCCCTCGGCGTAATCATTAAGTCATCATATACAAATGTGGAGGTGTTTCCAATAATCACTGTTGTGAGCATACCAATCTCGTGTTCCAGCATATTATCCAACGTCGTAATCATAATCGATTGTCTTTCGCGATAAGCACTTTTTACAAGTCCAACCGGTGTATTCGGTGACCGATATTTTAGTAATATCCGTCTTGCTTCCACGATTTGTTTTGTTCTTCTTCCGCTTTTCGGATTGTATAGAGCAATCACAAAATCAGCTGCTGCCGCTGCTTCAAGCCTTTTTTCGATAATTGTCCATGGTGTTAAATGATCACTTAAGCTGATTGTGCATGAATCATGCATAATCGGGGCACCGAGTAGGGAACTACAAGAATTGATGGCAGAAATTCCAGGAATGACTTCCACTTCAACCCCTGACTCTTTATGCCAACCTTGTTCAACGAGTACTTCATAAATGAGACCGGCCATGCCATATACACCGGAATCTCCACTAGAAATGACCGCTACCTGGTGCCCTTCTTCCGCAAGTTTTACCGCAGCCTGTGCACGTGAAACTTCTTCCGTCATCCCAGTACTTATAATTTTTTGTTTGACGTTTAATAAATTTTTTATTAATTCCACATAAGTTTTGTATCCAATGATATAATCACTTGCTTTTATCGCTTCCACTGCCCGAAATGTAATGTGATTAGCGTCCCCTGGACCAAAACCGACAATGTATAGCTTTCCTCTCAAAGACATCACCCCATTTATATTGTTACCTTCAATAAATAATCTTTAAGAATTTCCAATAATTGTTCTTTTGAACGGTAATCAATTGTATGTAAATTCACTCCTCCATTTTTCAATATTTGCGCTATTTCGAATATTATTGATGTTTCCAGATTTGCTTTAGTAATAATATCTTTGTGTTCTTCAAACAGTTGAGAGAAATTACCTTGAAATAACACTTCACTTTGATGCATCACAATTGCTTCGTCAGCCCATTCATAGGCAAAATCAATATCGTGAGTAGAAAGAATAAGCGTTCTCCCATCACGATGAAGTTCATCTAATAGTTTCCTTATTTTCTTTGTGTAATAAATATCCAAAGATGCAGTTGGTTCATCAAAAAGGATGACTTCAGGATCCATAGCAAGCACACCTGCGATGGAAACCCGCTTTTTTTGTCCACCGCTTAAAAAATGAATCGGTTTATCTAACAACTCACCTACGTCTGTCAGAATAATTGCTTTCTCAATTAACGTCTTTCGTTCCCGTTCCGGCAACTTTAAATTATATGGTCCATAACATATGTCATCTCGAACCGTCCCATTAAACAACTGGGTTTCAGGATTTTGAAAAACGATTCCTACCCGACGTCTTAAATTGATCAACTCTTTCCTCGAATAGGTTAATGGTTGTCCATCGATGCAAATTGTGCCGGATGTTGGTTTTAACAACCCATTTAAATGCAATAATAATGTGGACTTTCCTGCACCATTGCTGCCTAAAAGAGCAATTTTTTTCCCTCGTTCAATTCGTAGATTGATATTTTTTAAAGCCTCAGTCCCATCTTCATAACGGTAGTACACTTCGCTCAGTTCGAAAATAGTAGTACTCATTCAACCAGCTCTCCCAACGGTGAAATTAAAAGCGATAATTAATATACTGATTAACATAATGAATATCCAACGGCTTCTTGAAAATGGAATTGTTCTTGCAATAACAGCCATATAACCATTTAAACTTCTTGCATTGACTGCGTTGTTTAAATCTTTCATTTCATGGAATACCTTAACAAATAAAGCGCTAATAATAAGTCCAATCGACTTGATCGTTTTGATAAATGAACCATGTCCCAACCTTGCTTTTTGTGCAAGAAATATTGTCCTGCTTGAATCCAGAAATAAAAATATAAATCGATAGATTAATGCGATTAAATCCAACAAAACCTGCGGAACTTTCAAGCACTGTAAACCAAACAGAACATCCTGAATGGTTGTCGTTAAGATTAAGAAGTACAAGCAACTGATACTCGATAAGGAAACAGAAAATAAAGTCAAGGCCTTTTCAATACTTTCCTTCATGATTGAAATAACAACGGGACCAATGATGGATTGAAAAATTGCTCCTTCTAAAGGGCTTTCGGTAAAGCTAAGTAAAATAACCAGTATACTTGATAATAAAAAAGCGACAGGAATTAACAATAACTTCCAATATATACGAACAGGAATTTTGCCAAAAATTATGGTAATCACAACCATGATGAAAAATATGAATAAAGACGTGTATATATTTTGAAACAGGATATTAAGTATTAAAGGAATCAATGCAAATACTATTTTTTCAATCGGATGTATGTTTCTTAATGGTGAATGATAAGCGTAAAATTCCAGCATTCTCATTTCGGTATCTCAGCATTTCCGCCCCTATTCCGGCCTCTCATATATCCTATAAAATAACCGATAAACCCAGCACCGGCAGCTCCTTGCAAGACGAATAATAAACTTTCGATTTCACCACTAGGAGGTTCCCATATACTAGAAAACCAAGGTTTATAGGATTCGTTCAGCTCTGTGATCAATTCTTCCGCTTCCCCGTCTGCACCGCCGTATTCTGCATTTCCATTGAAAATCAGCGGAATGCAAATCAAAGCTATCGTAATAAATAAGATAAATGCGTTATTTTTTAACATCTATTTCGCCTCCTGAGTTTTGTTTAACACTTGAAGCAACTTTAATTCATTTACGTTATATTTCACCAAGAAATTCATCACCATGACTGAAAGCAACCCTTCTACAATCGCTAAAGGAATTTGAGTAATTGCAAAGACGCTAGCGAATTTGACAAATGAAGCAAATATACCACCCACTTCAGAGGGAAAAGCAAGTGCAAGTTGAATAGATGTAATAACGTAAGTGCCTAAATCAGCTAATGAGGCAGCCAAAAAGACTGCAAATGTAAACGTTAGACCGATCTTTTGCGCCCCCTTAAATACTCCATATGCAATAAAAGGACCGGCAACAGCCATAGAAAATGCATTGGCACCAAGCGTCGTTAACCCCCCATGCGCCAATAGCAATGATTGAAACAGCAAAACAATACTACCTAGAACACTCATTACAAAAGGTCCAAATAAAATCGTTCCTAAACCCACCCCGGTAGGATGAGAACAACTCCCTGTAACGGAAGGAATTTTTAAAGCGGATAAAACGAATGCGAATGCTCCGGATAAACCCAGCAATAATTTTGTCTCAGAATGAACCTTTATAAGATTGCTTATATTCTTTAACCCTATTATTAGAAAAGGTAATGTTACGAGCCACCAAAAGACAGCCCATTCTGCCGGCAAAAAACCTTCCATGATGTGCATAGCAAAGGCAGGCTTAGGAACCAACAACAATAATGCTAAAAAATAAATTGGCTTTTTAAACGAAATGTTCATAAAAACCCTCCTAAAAAAATATATGAATAATAAAAAAACACTGCTAAATTAGCAGTGTCCCACAATAAGGCATAACGATACGCATAATGCTAGTATGATGCCTATTCGTGTACCTATCCTCGTAGGACACTACCATCCACTCCATACGGCAGGTCTCCTGGCTTAGATTCATCGCTCCAAAATCGCCTTCCCATTTTCACAGTGGCATTTGATTTTGAGCTCCTCTTCACAGTGGCGGGACCGCACTAGATTTTCACTAGTTTCCCTATTAAGCTAATTTTCATTAGCACCGTATGGAATATTCAATTGTTGAAATTTAATAGTATTGTAGCATATAGATTCAAAAATTTCTATATCTTTCTAAATAGAATTAAAAATTTGACAACTCATTTTTTCTTTCAGCCATTACAAAATTAAGATTTTTGCTTTCTTTTGTATCAAAATAGATAGCCTATTTAAAATTTTTAGAAAAAAGTAGTACAAACCGGGATTGGCCTGTACTACAAATGTTCGTATTCATTGGATTATAGCGGAATATTTCCGTGTTTTTTCTTAGGTCTTGATTCTTCTTTATTTTCAAGCATTTCTAATCCTTGAATTAACTTAATGCGCGTTTCTCTTGGATCGATGACGTCATCCACCATTCCAAGTGAAGCAGCAACGTAAGGATTTGCGAATTTTTCTTTATATTCTTCAATTTTTTCTTGGCGTGTTTTTTCTGGATCTGGGGAATTGGCAATTTCGTTTGCAAAAATGATATTTGCCGCACCAGCAGCACCCATTACAGCGATTTCTGCATTTGGCCAAGCAAATACTAGGTCGGCTCCGATTGATTTGGAGTTCAATGCCACGTATGCGCCACCGTATGCTTTACGTAAAATGACCGTAATTTTTGGTACAGTCGCTTCAGAGTAAGCGTACAAGATTTTTGCACCGTGACGGATGATACCGCCGTGTTCTTGTTTAACGCCTGGGAAGAATCCGGATACGTCTTCAAATGTGATGATTGGAATATTGAATGCATCGCAAGTGCGAATGAATCTGGACGCTTTGTCGGATGAATCGATATCAAGTCCTCCAGCTAAAGCTTTAGGCTGGTTACATACAAGCCCTACTGAATAACCTCCAATGCGTGCAAATCCAACAACGATGTTTTTCGCAAATTCTGAATGCACTTCCATGAAGGAACCTTCATCCACCACTTGCTCAATTACTTTACGAACATCATATGGACGAGTTGGTTCGATTGGCACAACGTCAATTAATTCAGGACGCCAATCATCGCCTTCCGGACGTGGCAAGCGAGGTGCTTTTTCTTTATAGCTTTGCGGTAAGTAGCTTAACAATCTTCTGATTTGTTGGATTGCTTCTTCTTCGGATGGTGCACGGAAATGAGCGTTACCGCTGATGGAGTTATGCACTTTTGAACCGCCTAAATCTTCTGACGAAATTTTTTCTCCTGTTACCGCTTCAATTACTTTTGGTCCTGTAATGAACATTTGGGATGTTTTATCCACCATTAAAATAAAGTCTGTAATCGCTGGAGAATATACTGCCCCACCAGCACAAGGACCCATGATGACGGAAATTTGCGGAATCACTCCGGAATAAATGGAGTTGCGATAGAAAATATGACCATATCCGTCCAATGAAAGTACCCCTTCTTGGATGCGGGCACCACCAGAGTCGTTGATACCGATGAATGGCGCACCGTTTTTAGCAGCCAAATCCATCACTGTCGCAATTTTTTTCGCATGCATTTCACCTAGTGCTCCACCAAACACTGTGAAATCCTGAGCAAATAAGTATACAGGGCGTCCATTGACTTTACCATAACCTGTTACAACCCCGTCACCAGGTCCTTTTTGTTCGCCCAAGCCGAAATCCGTTACACGGTGCTCGATGAAAGGATTAATTTCCACGAATGTGCCTTCATCCAGCAATAATTCAATACGTTCGCGGGCAGTAAGTTTTCCTTTTTCATGCTGTTTGGCAATACGTTTGTCGCCACCGCCTAAATAAATCTCTCTTTTTCGGTCATACATTTCATCAATTTTGTCTAACATGTCCATTATTCATTAACCCCTTTTCCACTTTTTTCATATAGTTCATATAAAACTCCAAAACTGTCTTTTGGATGAATGAAACATGCTTCTGCCCCACCGGCAGCTGGAATTGGTTCTTCAGAAAGAAGACGTACTCCCTTTTCTTTTAATTCCGCCATTTTTTCGCGAATATTATCAACTTTGAAACAAATGTGCTGAATTCCTTCGCCGCGTTTTTCAATATGATTATAAATTGCTCCTTTTTCGCTTAACGGTTGCAACAATTCAATATGGACGTTACCGGCATCAATGAATGCCACACGCACATTTTGTGTTGGAACCTCTTCGATTCTTTCTAGTTTTAAACCTAACACTTCAGTATAATATTTCACTGATTCGTCTAGGTTTTTGACGGCTATACCTATATGATCGATATTTTCCATGATGACACCCCTTCTGTTATAGTACATAACCTATTGTAGCGAATTTGCGAAAATTACGCTACGTACTTGAGAAATTTTTCAAATTTGATAAACTAAAAATATGAAAAAAAGGAGAGAGCGAGAAAATGAGCAATAAAAAAATTCAAAAAGTGGTCGTATATGCGATGATTGCAATTATGTTACTCTCAACATTGGCATTCGGATTGTCATTTTTCTAATAACCGGTAGCGATTACAAGTCAGTAATCGCTATTTTTTATTTCAAAAAAATTTTCCTCAACCATCTTTATACTGTATCACAACAGATCTATTTAAAAATTTTCCGTAAAATAATAAAATTATATGATTTCTGAAAATAGAGGACGCTTTTTCAAGAAAAATTACAAAATGCAGAATCCGCAATACTATTATTAAGAACATTTAGTATGCGGATTCTTTAATTGTTACATTAGACTTCGTCGCAATATTCCTCAAAATAAGCCTGCAAATTGGTAATGACAGACATTACATCATGCCCTTCAATCTCATGACGGCCGATATCCGCCACCACTTTGCCGTCTTTTAATAGAACAAAAGCCGGGGATGAAGGGATATGCTCTTCACCGAAATGCGCACGTGCCGCTGCTGTCGCTTCTTTATCTTGTCCCGCGAAAACGGTCACTAGATGATCAGGGCGTTTATCGTAATGAATTGCATTTGCTGCCGCTGGACGGGCGATGCCACCCGCGCAACCGCATACAGAGTTGATCATGACAAGGGTTGTTCCAGGACGTGCAAAGGCTTTTTCCACCTCTTCAGGCGTTCTTAATTGCTCATATCCCGCACTCTCTATTTCCGCACGGGCTGTTCTGATAATTTCCTGCATAAATAAATCGTAATCCATCATGTCATTCATTCTCCTTTCAACTATACATTTTAGCATAGAGGACTAAAGAGGTCATTGCAAATAAGAAAAGGAAGAACTGAAATGATCTTTCCATGGATTACGGTTTAATATCACCCAAAATCCGGAAATAATTGATGAATTCCTTGAGTAACCGTCAGTTTTCCTTGCAAAATTTCTTCTTCCAATTGCTTGACCAATTCTTTGTTTTCTTTCTTTCCGAAAAACGAATCGATTAAATGGTCATGAATCATGGAATAGAACCAATCGCTAGTCTGTTCCCTTCTTCTCGTATACCAATAACCGGATTCCTTCATTTGTTTTTCGAAGGATAATATCATTTCCCAAACTTCTTTTAATCCGGTTTTTTCATAGGAAGAGACAGCAAGGGCCTGGGATTCCCAACCAGGAGTGGATGGTTGCAAGAAATGCAAAATTTTCCGGTATTCCCGAACCGTATTTTTCGCTTTCTCCACATTGTCTCCATCCGCTTTATGGACAACAATTCCATCCGCCAATTCCATAATCCCTTTTTTCATTCCTTGCAGTTCGTCCCCTGCTCCGGTCAAAACAAGCAGAAGGAAAAAGTCCACCATTCCGCGCACATAGGTCTCACTTTGCCCTACTCCGACCGTTTCAATGAGGATCACGTCATATCCTGCCGCTTCGCATAGCAGCATCGTTTCTCTCGTTTTCTTATGCACACCGCCAAGAGTGCCGGCGCTTGGAGATGGGCGAACGAAAGCATTTTCATGCCGGCTCAAATTTTCCATCCGCGTTTTATCCCCTAAAACGCTTCCGCCGGAGATGCTGGAACTCGGGTCAATGGCAAGGACTGCGACCCTTTTTCCCATGTTGCAGAGCATTGTGCCGAAAGCTTCAATAAAAGTGCTTTTTCCTGCTCCTGGAACGCCGGTGATGCCGATCCGTACACTATTGCCTGTATAGGGGAGCAGCTCTTGCAACAGTTGTTGGGCCATAATTTTATGTTCCGGATTGGAGCTTTCGATCAATGTGATCGCTTTGGAAAGAGAAGTGCGCTTTGCTTCGCGCACTTCACCCGCTAATTGTTGTATATCAATTTGCTGTTTTTGCTTTTTACGAAACTTTTTTGGGGCGACATAAGTCATCCCGTCATGTTTGCTTTCAACGCCTTTCATGACATTCAAAGCAGTCTCTTCAGCGTTCTTTTCCTCCATCATTCGGACACTTCCTCATATCCTAAGCGTCGATAAATTTCTCCAATGATCTTAATGGCAGCGACAGGAATCACTGTACCTGGTCCGAAAATCGCAGATACGCCATTTTCATACAGGAATTCATAATCTTGTGCAGGGATTACTCCGCCGACAACGACGATGATGTCTTCTCTGCCCAATTTTTTCAATTCCTCTATCAATTCCGGCACTAATGTTTTGTGACCTGCTGCCAATGAAGACACACCTACGCAATGAACGTCATTTTCCACCGCCATTTGGGCCGCTTCTTGCGGAGTCAGGAATAATGGAGAAATATCCACATCGAAACCAAGATCCGCATAACCTGTTGCAACGACTTTCGCACCGCGGTCATGTCCGTCTTGTCCCATTTTGGCAATCAGGATCCGTGGACGACGGCCTTCATTTTCCAAGAATTCTTCCGTCATTTGTTTTACTTGTTCAATCAACTCATTGTCGGAGAAGTTGGATGAATATACGCCGGAAATAGAGCGGATCACCGCTTGGTGTCTTCCGCACACTTTTTCGATGGCGTCGGAAATTTCTCCAAGTGTCGCACGGGCTCTTGCTGCATCTACAGCAACCGCAAGCAGATTTTCTTCTCCTGTGGCAGCCGCTTTTGTTAGGCGCTCAAGATGTCTTTGCACTTCTTCTTCATTTCTTTCTGCCTTAATTTTATTAATACGTTCAATTTGTTTTTGACGTACAAGGGTATTATCGATATCCAAAATATCGATTGGTTCTTCGTAGTCTAGCGTATATTTGTTCACGCCGACGATCGTTTCCACTTTTGAATCGATTTTTGCTTGGCGTTTGGCGGCAGATTCTTCCACTTTCATTTTTGGTAAGCCTGTTTCGATGGCTTTTGCCATGCCGCCAAGGTCTTCGATTTCTTTAATTAATTCCCAAGCGCGTTTTGTCAACTCATCTGTCAATTTTTCAACATAGTAAGAACCGCCCCATGGATCGATGACTTTTGTCATCAATGTTTCTTCTTGCAAGAATAATTGCGTATTGCGGGCAATGCGGGCTGAGAAGTCTGTTGGCAACGCAATCGCTTCATCAAGGGCGTTTGTATGCAAGCTTTGCGTATGGCCCATTGCCGCAGCATTGGCTTCAATCAACGTACGTGTCACGTTGTTGAATGGATCTTGTTCTGTCAAAGACCAGCCGGAAGTTTGGGAGTGAGTTCTAAGTGCCAAACTTTTTGGATTTTTCGGATTGAATGTGCTCATCATTTGGGCCCAAATGCGGCGAGCGGCACGCATTTTCGCCACTTCCATGAAGTAGTTCATACCGATTCCCCAGAAGAAAGATAGTCTTGGTGCGAAGGAATCGATATCAATGCCAGCTTTTAAACCAGTTCGAACATATTCAAGTCCGTCTGCCAACGTGTAAGCCAACTCGATATCTGCTGTAGCCCCGGCTTCTTGGATATGATATCCGGAAATGGATATTGAGTTGAATTTTGGCATAAATTTACTAGTATACTCGAAAATATCCGCAATGATTTTCATTGACATTTCAGGAGGATATATGTACGTATTACGCACCATATACTCTTTCAAAATGTCGTTTTGGATTGTACCGGCAAGTTTTTCCGGTGTGACTCCCTGCTCTTCGGCCGCTACAATGTAGAAGGCCATAATCGGAATAACCGCCCCGTTCATTGTCATGGAAACGGACATTTGATCCAATGGAATACCGTCAAATAAAATTTTCATATCTTCAACGGAGTCGATTGCAACGCCCGCTTTCCCAACGTCCCCTTTTACGCGGGGATGATCGGAGTCGTAACCGCGGTGAGTAGGCAAGTCAAAGGCAACAGATAGACCTTTTTGCCCCATCGCCAGATTTCTGCGATAGAAAGCATTGGATTCTTCCGCTGTAGAGAATCCGGCATATTGGCGGACTGTCCAAGGACGGGCTACATACATTGTCGGATATGGTCCGCGAGTATTCGGAGCGATACCAGGGAAATCTTTCAAATGTTTCGCTTCTTTGATGTCATCATTAGAATAAAATTCTTTCACTTCAATTCCTTCGTTTGTTGTGAAGGTATGGGAAGGTTGAAGTTGTTCATTGTCCAATATTTCATGTATATTCACTGATTCAAAGTTGGCTTTCATCGTTGTACCTCCTTCAAGCTTTCAAGAAGTGCAGTGAGCTTCTCCACAATATTTTGGCCGAGATAGATAAATCCGTTTAATCCTTTAGATAGCCATTCTTGTTCCTCTTCAGGGAATTTGCCTGCAACATCCAAAATGACACTTTCTTTTTTGCCTTCCAATAAAGCAGGCACGATTTCTTTTGTTTGGTCATTTGTTGCGGCGATGACTACATAATCAGCATCCGTTTGTTGCAACCAATTTTTTGCTTCTTCAATGGATTCGATTTCTCCGGATTCCACTGGCACAACTCCGGCAGTCGCAAAGAATCCTTCCACAAAATCGGCACGAGGTTTGAAGTCTTTTAATTTTCCGAAAGTTAAGATGCCGATTTTTGGATTCGCTTTTGCGTATTGTTCACGGAGTGTTTCAAACGGCACAGCAAGTCGCTTAATGTCGGCATAAAGCGGATTTGTTTCCGTTTGCAGTTCATCCGCAGGGTTTGCATAAATGTTTGTACCAATTAATGAATGTTTTCTCGTTTCCACTTGTTGGATACGTGTTTTGTAAACTTCTTCTAATGCTGATTGAAGTTTTCCGGATTTTTCGAACTCGTCGATGCCGCCTGCTTCTTGAATTTGAAGGAATAATTCCCAAGCTTTTTCCACATATTCTCTCGTCAATGTTTCAATGAAATAAGAACCGCCTGCAGGATCCAATACATCATCCACAAAAGATTCTTCTTTTAACACCAATACAACGTTTCTGGCAATACGGATGGATTGATCCGTAGGTTTAGTCAATACATCATATGGGTAAACAGTAATTGCATCCGCACCGCCAATCAATGCGGCAAATGCCTCGTTGCCGGCACGCAATAAATTCACGTAAATATCGTATTTTGAGAAACTGCGTAGAGACGTTTCAGCAAGTACCGGAACCGGAACGGCCTCTGCGTTGTAAGCCTTTGCAAAAGCTTTCCATAAAACTTTAAAGGCTCTCAATTTTGCGATTTCTTGGAAAAAGTGCGTATCAATGGCGAAATGAACGAAAAATTTATTGGCAAAGGATTCAAAGGATTCAGACTTCTCCGCATACTTTGCAGCCTGAGCTAAACTAAGAGCCAATTCCTGCACAACATGCGCGCCTTCATAATGGTATGGAACCGTGTCAGCCGCAAATGTGCGCACATTCGGATAACCTTCAAGTTCAACTGCATCTTTTGCAATAACATAACCTTTTACTTTTTCCCGATCCGCTTCAGGAATTTTTGAGAATACATCTAAAATGCGGTCACTTTCGACAAGCAATTTAAATGGAGTTTCCACCAAGTATTTCGCAAGTTTGTTTAAATTTTCATCATTCCACTCAAGCACTCTGCTATCGATTGTAATGATGCCGTTTCCTCTTTTGACACTGTCTTTCAAACGGTCAAAAAATTGTTCTTCATTATCCCCGTAAATAGTTTGAGCCGCTTGTACAGAATCGGATGCTTTTAAAGAACGGATTGTGGAAACTTGTTTTTCCAATTCATCCCCCAATTTTTCTATTAACATTTCTTGTGTATACAACGGTTGTAAAGTGATTCCCTCGATTGTCTTCGTGAAAAGTGATTCAAATGGCTTCCCCTTTAATGACTTTATTGCTGTTTCTTTCCACTCGTCATAACTAACAGCAGGAAATTCAATTTCATTCATGTTGTTTGACATAGTTGTCGCTAAACAGCTTCCCCCTTTTTTCTTTTATTATAATTTTTATAATTCTTATAATACATTAGAAACCTTGTCCAATAAAGTACAAAAATAAAAGAAAGCCTTGATTTGCAAGGCTTCCAGGAATTATTAATAAACTGTTTTTTCAAAATAATTCGTTTTTTCGAGAATATTTTTTACTCTATTAAGAAATTTGCCACAAACGTATCCATCTAAAATTCGATGGTCGATCGATAAGCATAAATTCACCATATCCCGGATGGCTATCATATTATCGATGATGACCGGCCTTTTTACAATGGCTTCCACTTGCAAAATGGCGGCTTGCGGATAGTTGATAATGCCCATGGATTGGACAGAACCGAAAGACCCTGTATTATTGACCGTAAAAGTTCCGCCTTGGATATGTTCGCTCTTTAATGTGCCATTCCGCACGTGTTGGGATAGTTCATTGATTTCCTTGGCAATTCCTTTGATGGATTTATCGTCCGCATTTTTAATGACCGGCACATAAAGGGCATCTTCAGTTGCAACGGCAATGGAAATATTAATATCCTTCTTCTGGATAATTTTATCTCCGGCCCAAACGGAATTGAGCATCGGAAACTCTTTTAACGCTTGTGCAACGGCATTGACAAAAAAGGCGAAATAAGTAAGATTGAAACCTTCTTTTTCTTTGAATTGCTGCTTGATGGAGTCACGGTACCGGACTAAATTTGTCACGTCCACTTCCATCATCAACCAGGCGTGTGGAATTTCCTGTTTGCTTCTCACCATGTTATTGGCAATGGAGCGTCGAATGGCTGAGACAGGAATTTCCACATCTCCGGCATTCTTTTCAATTTGAATTGGTTTTGATGCCGCTTCCGCTTTGGCCGGAATCGTTTTATGGGACTCTGCAGCTGCCGCTTCCGTTTCCTTTGCGACGGAAAATTGGCTTCCATCTTTCCGGGACTCGATAAACTTGAGTATATCTTTTCTCGTAATGCGGCCGTTTAATCCGGTTCCCGTCACTTGTTCCAAATCAATGTTATATTCGCCCGCCAGTTTCAATACGGCTGGAGAATAACGGTTTTTCTGCTTCGGAATGAGTTCGCCATAATCCGGCTCATTGATTTTCACTTTTGCATCGGAAATCGTCGCATTGTGAATGGCCTGGCTGATGTTTGATTGTTTTTCTTCCACAACTTCAATCGTACAGATGACGGTTCCGACAGGATATGTTTCCCCTTCGTTTCCGATCAGTTCTTTCACAATACCGGTGAATGAGGAAGGCACTTCCGCATTCACTTTATCTGTCAATACTTCCGCCAATGGGTCGTATTTTTTTACAAAATCTCCTGGCTTCACTAGCCATTTTTCAATTGTTCCTTCTGTAACACTTTCCCCCAATTGGGGCATGATGACTTTTTCTACTGACATATGGATTCCCCCCCTTTAAAAAGCGGCCAATTCCCGCATCGCCCGTTCGATTTTTTCAGGACTGATCATGAAATATCTTTCCATGGTTGGTGCATAAGGCATTGCTGGAACATCCGGCCCAGCGAGTCTCATAATAGGTGCATCCAAATCAAATAAACAATGTTCCGCAATGATGGCTGCCACTTCGCTCATGACGCTGCCTTCTTTATTGTCTTCCGTCACAAGGAGCACTTTCCCGGTTCTGGTTGCCGCTTCAATAATCGCTTCCTTATCTAAAGGATAGACAGTCCGCAAATCCAAAAGATGGACGCTGATTCCGTCATCCTGCAGTCGTTCGGCTGCCTGGAGGGCATAATTGACGCAAAGGCCATACGTTATAACGGTAATATCGTCCCCCTCCCTTTTTACATCCGCCTTCCCGATCGGAATCACGTAGTCATCGAGCGGCACTTCCCCTTTAATTAACCGGTAGGCCCGCTTATGTTCAAAGAATAAAACCGGATCTTCATCCCGGATGCTTGCTTTTAGCAATCCTTTTGCGTCATAAGGAGTCGAAGGGATGACAATTTTCAGACCGGGTGTATTGGCAAATAATGCTTCCACAGATTGGGAATGATATAATGCGCCGTGGATCCCTCCACCGTACGGGGCGCGAACGACAATCGGGCAATTCCAATCATTATTGGAACGATAACGGATTTTCGCCGCTTCCGATACAATCTGGTTTACCGCCGGAAGGATGAAATCGGCAAATTGCATTTCCGCAATCGGGCGCATTCCCACCATTGCAGCCCCAATCGCCACACCGGCGATGGCACTCTCAGAAAGGGGAGTATCCAACACCCGCCATTCACCAAATTGTTCGTACAATCCCTGGGTCGCTTTAAACACTCCGCCTTTTTTTCCGACATCTTCGCCCAAAATGAAAACTTTCTCATCTCTTTCCATTTCTTCCTTCATCGCCAAGTGTATCGCTTCAATGAAAGATAATACCGCCATCTTTATTCATCCCCTTCCCAATAAACATATTTCAACGCATGTTCCGGGGGAGCATACGGTGCTTTTTCCGCATATTCTGTGGCATCATTTACAATTTCCATCACCTTGCCGTTCATTTCCTCAAGGGTTTCTTTTGTCGCCACATTGGCATCCACTAAGTATTTCCCGAATAGCAACAATGGATCATTCGCTTTTCCTTGGGCAACTTCTTCACTGGAACGATATTTGTCATCATCATCGGAGGAATGGCTCGTCAAGCGGTAAGTCACCGCTTCAATCAGGCTCGGACCTTCTCCCCGTAACGCCCTGTCCACTGCCTCCTTCATTACTTTATAAACGGCTAAAGGATTTTTTCCATCAACCGATTCTCCATGCATTCCGTAACCGAGGGCCCTGTCAGCCACATTTCCCCCCAACTGCTTATCGATCGGCACTGAAATGGCATATTGATTGTTTTCTACCATTATAATGACAGGCAATTTATGAACGCCGGCAAAGTTGGCTCCTTCATGGAAATCTCCCTGGTTGGTCGAACCTTCTCCCAAGGTCACAAAGGAAACATAATGTTGATTTTGCAATCGACCCGCAAGCGCCACCCCGACTGCATGGGGAACTTGGGTTGCAACCGGCGAGGAACCCGTCAAAATCCGTTTCTTTTTATACCCAAAATGCCCCGGCATCTGTCTGCCGCCTGAATTCGGATCTTCCGCCTTTGCAAAGGCTGACAGCATCAATTCCCTCGGTGTCATGCCAAAGTGCAACACAACCCCCATATCCCGGTAATACGGGGCAATATAATCCCTTGTCGGATCTAATGCAAATGCCGCTCCAACCTGAGCCGCTTCGTGGCCCTGGCAAGAAATGACGAAGGGAATTTTTCCTGCGCGGTTTAATAGCCACATCCGCTCATCCAATCTTCTGGCAAGCAGCATTGTTTCGTACATTTTCAACACATCGCTGTCAGATAAGCCGAGCTCTGCATGATGTAAATCTGTCATTGAAACTCTCCCCTTTCTTAGAACACAAGTTAAAAGTGAATCGCTTTCCCATCCACCGCTAAGGCCGCTTCATATAAAACTTCACTTAAGGATGGATGCGGGTGAATCGTTTCCCCCATCTCCCATGGAGTTGCGTCTAACAAGAATGCCAATGAGGCTTCCGAAATCAAATTCGTCACTTGAGGTCCAATCATGTGCACGCCAAGCAAATCATCCGTTTGGCTGTCGGCAATGATTTTCACAAACCCTTCTGTTTCCCCATGAACAACAGCCTTTCCGATCCCTTTGAACGGAAAAGTCCCTATCTTCACATCGTAATCCATTGATTTTGCCTCTTCTTCCGTCAATCCAATGCTTGCGACTTCCGGGAAGGAATAGACACAGCGTGGAATGTTTCGATAATTCACCGTTTTCTTCTTCCCATTGGCGATATGTTCCACCGCTGCAAGCGCCTCGCTCGTGGCGACATGGGCAAGCTGCGCGCCACCAATACAATCCCCTATTGCGTAAATATGCTTTTCTTTTGTCTGATAAACATCGTTGACTTTGATGAAGGAAGATTCAATTTCAATTTCCGTATTTTCAATCCCCAGATTATCAATATTTCCCATCCGGCCGATTGAAATTAACATTTTCTCTCCTTCGTATTGCTTTTCTTCGCCATTTACTTTCGCTTTCAGCTTTACGGCCTTTTCATTCCTTTCAATTGTTGAAGGGAGTACCTCCGCATTCGTCACGATCTTAATGCCTCGTTTCTCCAGCTGCTTCGTCATTTCCCTCGATATGGAAACATCTTCTTGAGGCAAAATGCGTTCCCCATATTCCAACACTGTGACGTCCACGCCAAAATCGTTCAAACAGGATGCCCATTCAATGCCGATGACGCCACCACCAACAATGAGGAAAGATTTTGGAAGATGTTCTATTTCCAGCATTTGATTGGAATTCAACACGGACTTGCCGTCAAATTCAATTCCTTGGAAAGGACGCGGCTTGGCTCCGGTTGCAAGGATGATATGTTTCGGCAATAACATTTCGTTTTCTGAGCCATCATTCATTTCTACAGAGACCGTCCCTCCTGCCATAGGAGAAAAAATGGATGGCCCCAATAGCCTCGCTGTTCCGTAATAACAATCGATTTTCCCCTTTTTCATCAACCCTTTGATTCCTTGATGCAGCTGCTCCACAACTTTTCTTTTCCGATCATGCAACTGCTGAAGATTGAAATGGATGTTTGAAATTTCCACTCCAAATTGACTTGCATTTTTCGCTTCCCGAAACATTTCCGCACTTCGTAAGAAAGTTTTTGTCGGGATACATCCTTTATGAAGGCATGTTCCTCCAAGATTTTCTTTTTCCACAACGGCCGTCTTTAAACCAAGCTGGGCCGCCCTTATCGCTGCGACATATCCCCCAGTTCCTCCACCGATAACGACTAAATCATATTCTCGAGCCAATGCCATCCCTCCAATGAAAATTCATGAGTAATAGATTAAGATTGTCTTTTGCTTAAAATGTTTTTCTCTCTTTGCATAAATTGCTTTCTTGACTTAAATACGCTGCTGATGCGTTCTTCCGCCAGGCGGTTGGCGGCCAAATAAGTCGGGATGTTCTCCTCCTTCGACATTCTAAAAATTTTCGTCAGCGAATCATAGATCATTTCCACCCTTTTCATCGCCCGTTCCCTGTTATAACCGTATAATTCATCCGCAACATTGATGACACCACCGGCATTGATGACATAATCAGGAGCATAAACGATGCCCTTCTCATGGAGAATTTGGCCATGTCGGGATTCTTTCAGCTGATTGTTGGCTGAACCGGCAATGACTTTCGCTTTCAATTGCGGAATGGTTTCGTCGTTGATGATGGCCCCAAGAGCGCATGGGGAGAAGATATCCACCTCTTGTTTATAGATGTCTTCCGGTTCCACCGCTTCCGCACCAAATTCATCGACCGCCCGTTTCACCCGATCTTGATTGATATCTGTCACAATCAACTTTGCCCCTTCTTCATGTAAGTGCTTACATAAGTGATAAGCAACATTCCCCAAGCCTTGCACAGCGATGCGCTTTCCTCTCAAACTATCATCACCGAATGCTTCCTTCGCACTGGCTTTCATTCCTAAATAGACACCGTAAGCAGTTACAGGGGAAGGGTTTCCGGATGAACCATAAGTCGGTGAAATCCCAGTAACGTAGTCGGTTTCTTCATAAATGAGATCCATATCCTCCACCGTTGTTCCTACATCTTCCGCTGTAATATAGCGGCCGTTCAAACTTTGAATAAAACGGCCCAAAGCACGGAACATTTCTTCGTTTTTATCCTTTGCCGGATCCCCGATGATGACCGTTTTTCCGCCGCCAAGATTCAAGCCGCTGATCGCATTTTTATATGTCATGCCTCTTGCAAGGCGCAAAGCATCTTCAATCGCTTCTTCTTCTGATTTGTAAGGCCACATGCGTGCCCCGCCCAAAGCAGGACCCAATGTTGTATCATGTATGGCTATGATCGCTTTCAATCCTGAATTTTTATCATGGCAAAAAATCAATTGTTCATAATCGTATTTTTCCATGTACTTGAAGATTTCCATCGTTTTTCCCTCCTAATCGGAAATGAATGAATTCTCTCACTTAATTAAAAATTTTCTATTTAAAAACACTATTTTACTTTACAATACTTTTTATTTTTACATTTATCAACTAGAAACATTGAGAAAACTTGAATTCCCAATTTTCTGATTTTTCATTCTTTTCGAAAAAATATATTATTAATATAATTTATATGAAAGTATTCCCTGAAATATTGGCATTTCTTTGTCGAATCTTGACATGTTTTTTTTACAATGTACAATTGAATTAATTGCGAAGGAGGTAAATGGCATGGCCCGAATAATTGCATTTATCGTATTACTGATCCCCGCATTGATTGCCGGCGCCGGAATCAAATTTATGAGGGATACGCTGTACGGGAATTTAATTTCCCCTTTTCCGTGGCTATGGCTTCAATTTTTGACAGGGCTTATTTTCAGCATCATAGGAATCGGCTTTTTCGCCGGCTATTTATTGCATAGAGATCGAAAAAGAGGAAGAGTGGCCCCAAGGTTTCAAAAAAATGGGGATACAAAGGAAATGAAACAATGAAATATTTATTATAGAAATTATAGAAAAAAGCGTTCAATGAAAGGATCATCCTTCAATGAACGCTTTATACATTCAGTTCGCCCAATTCCAGGACAAACCGCCCTTTTGTCAAATTCGTTAACAATGATGATTTATTGCCGATTTGAATAAAAGTACCCGGATACGCTTCTTTCCTTACAATAATTTCCCCTTTGCCCATCGACTTCAGGTTTTCCATCAGTTCCTGGATTTCATGATCAATTTGGATCATCTGCTGCTTCTTGTCTTCCAACACTTCTTTCAATTCCTTGACGGATTGTAATTGGGCCGGGTTCATTCTGTCCCTGAGCGCCGAAAGCTTTTCGACTTTTTCCGATAACTTTAAAATTTCTTCCTGCATCGATTTTAATAATGCCGCTTTTTGTTGGATGGTTTTATAGCCTTCTTGACGGTCGAGTGACTGTATGATCAACTCGGTACGCCGTTCAACCCGGTTTCCGGATATGGCCGTCACAATTTTGTTCCGCGCAATCGCTTTTCCTCCAATAATTTTCCCTTTGCGTTCGTCCAATAAAATTGAATCCGCTTGCAAAAAAGAGTTCAACGAATAAAACCCGATGACAATTTCCTTCTTTGCAAATAAATTGGCTTCATTGACATGCTTGACGTAGATGCTGCCACCCGCTTTTACCGTCGTTTGGCCTAAGCCGAAGATGCCTCCTTTGATATAAATATCTCCCTCTCGCGATTGGATGAGTTTTGCCCCCGTCACTCCTTCCAACCCCTCAATGGAAATGTCTCCGGTGGCAATGACCGTAAAACCTTTTTGGATGGTGCCGGAAATGGTGATCGAACCGTCAAAATCGATATTTCCCGTTTCCAATCCCACATCCCCATTGATCGGCAAATGATTATTAATAATCAATATGCCTTGCCTTTCTTCAACGACACCTTTGCTTAAAGCGCGAATGACGATCTTTCCGTCTTCTTCCCTTTCGTAAGCCGACTTTCGATCATATTTCAATGGCTTGTCCATTCCCGGTGGAGCAGGAACTTCTTCGCCAAAAATATTTTTCCCGTCAATGCCGGGTTTTGGTGGAATTTTTTCCCCCAACCAATCATTTTCATTGATTTCAAAAATGAAATTCATATCAAAGTAATCGGCCCGCCCATCTTCACGGATTACCGGTTTCCTCTCGGGCAGTTGCAAATAGGTCACCTTGGCATCTTCGCCTTTGATCGGCGCCGTCCCTTCAGCCACAACTGTCGGTTTCCCGATTCTTATTGTATGTATATCAACCGGCTTGATCCCGTGAACGATTTTCTTTTTTTCCAATAAGTCATTCAGTTCCTTATAAAAAAGAACTTCATTTTCCAATATTGTTGATTCGTGCACTATCAGTTGGGCCGTCATTTTATCTTTCGAAACATCGATTTCCAACGGAGGCAGCCAAAGGCCAATTTCGACCGGTACCGGAGTTTCTTCTTCCAGAGCATTCTTTAAATTTACAAAATTTGTTAGTTTTAGACGATTAATGGCCCGAACAATTTCATCAAGTTCTTTCAGCGGGAATCCTTTTTTAAACGTTTTTATGAACACTTTTTCATTTTCCAAAATTAGTTCGAAATAATCATTGGAAAAAATTCGCACCAATATTCACCTCTATTCCTTGATTCTAGTATAATATAAATTTCTCATTTTTTCTTTATTATCCTTTGAAAAATAAAAAGTCACCCCATAAAGAGGTGACCCGTTAAAAAGGAATGATTCTATTATATAAATATAAAAAATTTACTATAAATCCGTACATTGAAAATCTTTCTTTAGTCGGATGCAAAGACATCCAAAACCTTGATCAAAACTTTCGTTATGACGCCACAAGCTCAATGCGGATTTTGTCCGCAATCATGGCGATGAATTCGCTGTTCGTCGGTTTTGATTTCAAATGATGCACTGTGTATCCGAACATTTGTGAAATCGATTCGTAATTTCCTCGGTTCCATGCCACTTCAATTGCATGGCGGATTGCCCTCTCCACCCGGGAAGGTGTAGTGCCAAACTTCTTCGCAATTTCAGGATACAAAATTTTTGTCACAGAACCGAGCAAATCTATATCGTGATATACCATTTGAATGGCTTCCCTCAAATATGCATACCCCTTGATATGTGCAGGAACTCCAATTTCCTTGATAATGGATGTGATGGTTGTATCCAATTGACGCTGATTGACTTTACTGCTTGTTTCAGGCTGCAGTACGCTATGTCTTTTGATGGATTCCCTTTTTTGACCTGCACAATGCATAATTTTCTGAACAAGTTGATCAAATTCGAACGGTTTTAACATGAAGTAGGAAGCTCCGTATGTAACGGCCTGTTTCATCACATCTTCTTGTCCAAATGCCGTCAACATGATGACTTGTGTATCACGGAAACGATCGTCCTTATGCATCTCCTGAAGCACGCCCAACCCATCCAAATGAGGCATGATGATATCCAGCAACAATATATCCGGTTTGCATTCTTCTAACATATTCAGACACAATTTTCCATTAGAAGCAGTAGCAACTATTTCAATATCCGAATGATTTTCGAAGTATTGTTCCATTGTTTTCACTAAATCTCGATTATCATCGGCAATTGCCACTTTAATTTTTGACATTGAACCAATTCCCCCTTAATAACCTTTTCCCAAAAACCATTTTCCATTTTATATTACAATAAATATGTCATAGTTTTCGTTTACTTGACAATATTCTTTTCGACATTTTTTTAGAAAAACCTTTCATATCAAGAAAAATAAGCATGTGGTCGTAATGTTTCAATTGGATTTGACAAATTCTGAGCCAAGTAAAATTATCGAAATACAATTTATTAATTAAAAAATCAAAAAAAGACTACACCGACTCCATCGGTATAGTCTTTTCATATCAGTCCGGCTTCTTTTTTAACATTTCAGATAGGGTGATGGCCGCACCACGGTCCGGTTGTTCGACAAACATATGCGTTACAGCGCCGACAAATTTGCCTTTCTGTATAATCGGGCTTCCGCTCATTCCTTGTAGAATGCCGCCGGTTTTTGATAACAGTTTCTCGTCCGTTATTTTAAATTGCAAAAAGTTGTCTTCGATTTTCACGATTTCAATTGCAAATGATTCGACTTTTGAACCTTCAATGGCCGTAAGAAGTTCCGCCTTCCCCAATTGAATTTCATCATCATGCATAATTTCAATCGGTTTACGCATATTTTGTTTTATGTCAGATTCCCAATGTCCAAAAATGCCGTATATGTCATTGGAGGAAATATCCCCCAACCGGATATCATCCGTATTGATGACAGATATTTTATATCCGGGATTCCCGGGACTGGACTTTTTTATTTGCTCAATGGAGGCTAAAAAAATAGAACCATCTGTAAATTCAGGTGGTCTGTTTAAAACCCCGTCAATGATTTGATGCCCCAATGCCCCATATTCTTTCGACTCGGGATCCAAAAAGGTCAATGTGCCAATGCCGTCCGTTTCATCCTTTAAAAAGGGGAGAATATTATTGGCCTGTTCATTGGTCAACGTAATGCTTCTTTTTTGATTCGACCCTTTTTCAATGGAAAGAGTGATTTCCCCTTCTGTAAACGATTCCTTCAACTCTTCGATGGAATCAACCTGCTTTCCATTGACTTCCGTTATCATATCCCCTTTTTTCAACCATTGACCATTCGGTAACAATACATCATGAGCGACATATATAAAAGGCAGCTCCAACTGAATTCCGATCGATTCGCCCATCGGTATCAATTTTTTCGCTTCGGCTACAGCAGAAGGTGATAAAAGGGCGATGATGAGCACAAGATACGCCAGCAAATTACGCAAACGGCATTTCATAATCCACCTCCTAAAATGTTTGTAACATTACTATGTGTAGCTGCCCTTTTAATAATGTGAGGTAAATATTTGTCGCATAGGTACTTTCAAAATTTGCAAATGCAGCATTCCCGCTTTTTTCGTCATTTTCAGGTGGATATTGGATTTTTTGATGCGGATTTACGGATTTCGTTTTTCTTTTCATTGGCCAATTTTAATAATTCCCGGGCATGTTGGAGGGTCAATTCGGTAATCTCTGCGCCGCTCATCATGCGGCTGATTTCTTCCACCCGTTTTTCATCTTCAATTTTTTTGACCGTTGTATAGGTCCGGTTTTTTTCCACTTGTTTCAATATTAAATAATGTTGGTCCGCCATTGCGGCGACTTGTGGCAAATGGGAAATACATAAAACTTGGGAATTCAATGAGATATTTGAAATTTTTTCAGCGATCGCTTGTGCTACCCGACCGCTCACACCAGTATCCACTTCATCAAAAATGATGGATGTAATTTGGGATTTCGACGAAAAAATGGTTTTTAATGCAAGCATGATTCTTGACAGCTCGCCGCCAGAAGCAATTTTTGGCAAAGATTTCGGCGGTTCGCCAACATTGGTGGATATATAGAATGATATATAGTCTTTCCCATTACTGTCGAAATTATTTAAACGCTCAAACTGAACGATAAATTTTGCCTTCTCCATATGTAAATCCCGAAGTTCGTTCATGATGGCTTCACTTAATGTGGCCGCACATTTTTTTCGCACTTTCGTCAATTCATCGCATAAATGTTCCAATTCCGCTTCCATTTTTCTCAACTGCTGCTCTTTTTGCTGGATGGCTTCATCCCGATTCAAAAGGGTGTTTAATTCTTCCTTAATTTTCTCATAATATGTAATAATCTCTTCCACTGTGCTTCCATATTTTCTTTTCAGCATTTGATATTGGGCAAGCCGCGATTCCACTTCATTCAAACGCTCGGGATCAAATTCGAGCTCGTCGATGATATTTTTGATTTGGTAAGAAGCGTCTTGGAGCGAATAAAAGGAAGAGGATACAGCTTCAAAGGAATCATTGAATTGCTCGTCCAGCGGAACAATATCTTCCAATGCCCCCATCGCTTCACCGATGCAATCCAGTCCTTTCATTTCGCCTGAAATCGCTTCATAAGCTTGGACGGCATGTTCGTAAATTTTATGGAAGTTTTGCAATCGCTTTCGTTCTTCGAGCAATTCTTCTTCTTCCTTGACGGACAATTTGGCCTCTTCTAATTCCTGGATTTGGAATTGATATAAATCGATGCGTTGGGCGATTTGCTGTTCATTGATATTGATTGCATCCACTTCTCTTTTTAATGACCGGTATTTATCATACATTTGCTGATATTTTTGTTTGATCGGCCGCAATTGTTTTTCTGCAAATTGATCGAGCAAATCAATATGGCGCTTCTCGTCCATCAATTCCTGGTTTTCATGTTGGCCATGAATATCCACCAA
This sequence comes from Ureibacillus sp. FSL W7-1570, assembly GCF_038593265.1. GTDB lineage: Bacteria > Bacillota > Bacilli > Bacillales_A > Planococcaceae > Ureibacillus > Ureibacillus suwonensis. The sequence continues at coordinate 538,012 of NZ_CP151979.1, read as the reverse complement.
AGTGGAACCGATCTCCCGCAAAACGGATAGAGGCACAAGTTTTCCGTTCACCCGGCAGATGCTTTTTCCATTTTCATTAATATCCCGACGCAAAATGATTATCCCGTCCTCTTGATCAATGCCCGCTTCCATCAATTTATCAAATGCGGGATGCCGGTCTGCTACAAAGAAGAGTCCCGTCAATTCCGCTTTCTTTGCGCCATGGCGGACAAATTCCTGGCTTGCCCGGCCGCCGCAGAGCAAATGGACGGCATCGATGATGATCGATTTCCCCGCACCTGTTTCACCAGTCAAGACTGTCAGCCCATTTTCGAAATTTACGGATAGTTCTTCGATAATGGCGAAATTTCGTATATTCAGCTCTTTTAACAAACGGACCACCTCGAATTACAGTAAATCTAAAATTCGTTTTTTAATTATTTCCCGATAACCCGTTTCCCGCACAATGATCAAAATCGTGTCATCCCCGGATAGTGTGCCCAATACTTCAGGCCATTCCAAATGATCGATCAATACTGCGACAGCATTCCCATTTCCCGGAAGTGTTTTCAGCATTAAAAAATGGTCCACTCCATCAATGCTGACAAAAGAGTCTGTCAGCGCTCTTTGCAGTTTTTGCAGCGGGTTGAAACGTTGATCTGCAGGTAAACTGTATTTATAACGTCCGTCCGGAAGTGGAACCTTCACCAAATGAAGTTCTTTAATATCTCTTGAAACCGTTGCCTGAGTCACATTGAAACCTGCTTCCTTTAAAGCGGCCACCAGTTCATCCTGTGTTTCGATTTCATTATTCGCAATGATTTCCCGAATTTTCATATGCCTTTGACCTTTACTCATGTATAGCACCTCTTAATGAATATAAATGTATATTTATACTATCATTATAAGTTATTATTCATCAAGTAAAAATAGGGAATGACCTTTGCCATTCCCTGATTTTTCTTAATCAAGTTCTTGATGGGCCGATTCCACAACCTTCTTAAAATCGGTAAATGGAGTCGCTTCCTGTCCTTCCTGTGGTTTATGCAGATGGAATAAAAATTCAATATTTCCTTCCCCACCGGTAATCGGAGAGTAGGTCGCATTTTTTACAATAAAACCGACCTCCGTTGCCATCTTCGCCGTGTTTTCCAACACTTCCAGATGGGTTTTCGGATCGCGGACAATCCCTTTCTTGCCCACTTTTTCTTTGCCTGCCTCAAATTGCGGTTTTACAAGGGCCACCACATCCCCATTTGGAATCAGAATATTAAATAAAACCGGCAAGATGAGTGAAAGGGAAATAAAGGATACGTCAATTGTCGCAAATTCCGGCAATCCTTTTGTAAAATCCTCAGGCTTGGAATAACGGAAATTCGTTTTTTCCATCACAGTGACCCGTTCATCCTTGCGCAACTTCCAAGCCAACTGATTGGAACCGACATCCAACGCATAGCAATGTTTTGCCCCGTTTTGGAGGGCACAGTCGGTAAAGCCGCCGGTGGAAGCGCCGATGTCCAACACCAATTTCCCTTCCACGTTTAAATCGAATTCCTTTAAAGCTTTCTCCAATTTTAATCCGCCGCGGCTTACGTATTTTAACTGTTCACCTTTGACTTCCAACGGCGCATCCACCGGGATTTTTTCCCCCGGCTTATCGATCCGCACTTCTTTTGAATAAACAATGCCCGCCATAATTGCCCTTTTTGCTTTTTCCCGGGTTTCAAACAATCCCCGTTCCACGAGCAGAACATCCGCCCGTTCTTTCGGCGTTTTCGTCATACGGTTTTTTTACCTAATCGTTTTTGATTTTTCACTAATGATTCAATGCGGGCAATTGTTTCTTCTTTCGTGATGTGCAATTCTTCCAACAATAAATCTACACTGCCGTGATCGACAAAACGATCCGGAATGCCCATCCGTTCGATTTCAATATGGTTATATTTATTGTCGCTGGCGAATTCCAAAATGGCGCTTCCAAAACCGCCTTTTAATACCCCTTCTTCAATGGTCAAGATTGGCATATTTTTGCTCATGATTTCATGCAACATTTCATCGTCCAACGGCTTAATGAAACGGGCATTGACCACTTTTACATGGATATTCCGTTTCGCAAGTTCCTCTGCCGCCTCCATTGCCATTGGAATCGTCGTACCGAAAGTTAAGATCACCGCATCTTTTCCATCTCTGAGCACTTCCCATGTACCGATTGGAATCGAGTGCAGTTCTTCATCGAGCGGCACTCCAAGACCATTTCCGCGAGGGTAGCGAAGTACAATCGGACCGTCGTTATATTCAGCCGCCGTTTTGACCATATGTTGTCCTTCATTTTCATCTTTCGGCATCATGATGACCAAATTCGGGATGTGGCGCAGGAAGGCAATATCAAAGACCCCTTGATGGGTATCCCCGTCCGCACCGACAAGCCCGGCACGGTCAATGCCGATGAAAACGTTCAATTTTTGTCTCGCAATATCGTGCAGAACTTGATCATAAGCCCGTTGCAAGAAAGTTGAATAAATCGCCAAAAACGGTTTCATATTTTGCGTTGCCAGTCCTGCCGCCATTGTTGCGGCATGCTGTTCCGCAATCCCTACATCGAAGAATCGTTCAGGGAAATCTTTTTGTATGCCTTCCATTTTTGAACCCACTGGCATTGCAGGTGTAATGGCAACAATCCGCTTATCCTCTTTCATTAATTTCCGGACCGTTTCGGAAACCAAGCTGGACCAGGAAGGACCTTTTGCATTGTTTTTTACAAAAGCTCCGGTTTCAATTTTATAAGGACCTGTACCATGCCAAGTACCAATCCGGTCTTCTTCCGCAGGTTTATATCCTTTTCCTTTTTTTGTCACCACATGGACGAGAACCGGACGATCTTCCACTTTTTTTGCATACTCCAACGTTTTTTCCAAAGCGTCGAAGTCGTGGCCATCAATCGGTCCTAAATATTTAAAGCCCATTTCCTCAAAGAATACGCCGGAAATCACCAAATATTTTAAGCTGTCTTTCACGCGGTCAGCAGCTTGGGCCAGTTTTCCTCCAAACACCGGCACCCGTTTCATCAATGATTCCAATTCTTCTTTCGCTTTGGAATATTCCTTCGCCGTTCTCAGGCGGCCCAAAATATTGTGCAATGCACCTACATTGGGCGCGATGGACATTTCATTGTCATTCAGAATGACGATCATTCTTCTTTTTTCATGTCCAATATGGTTCAATGCCTCAAGCGCCATCCCGCCAGTCAAAGCACCGTCGCCGATGATCGGTACAATATAATTATTTTCCTTTTTTATATCCCGTGCGATGGCCATCCCCATTGCCGCGGAGAGGGAAGTGGAGCTATGGCCCGTTTCCCATTCATCGTGGACGCTTTCCGCCCGTTTCGGGAAACCGCTCAACCCTTTATATTGACGAAGGGTATCAAATTGACCGGCACGCCCTGTCAATATTTTGTGCACATAAGCCTGGTGCCCCACATCCCATAAAAATTTATCAAAAGGACTGTTAAAAGAACGATGCAAAGCAATGGTCAATTCTACAACACCTAAATTTGGTCCAATATGTCCACCGGTTTTTGAGCATTTTTCGATTAAAAAATCCCGGATATCTTGGGCAAGTTCTTCCAATTGCTGTTTATTCAGCTTTTTTAAAAAGGATGGACCGGTAATTTTCGTTAAATCCATCTCTCACACACCTTTTCTTCAGTTTATTCACTTTGGAAGTTTCCATCATTATAGCAAGGCAAATTCACAGGCAAAAGCAAATTGAATTTCTTCTAATTATTCCGTGAAACAATATAATTTGCGAATTCTTTAAGTAGAGTCGTATCTTCTGATAGGTTGTCCAAAGCCTTCAATGCGGACTGATAATGTTCCTGCAATTTCTGTTTCGCACCTTCCAATGTTAGCAATGCCGGATATGTGCTTTTGTTGCTTTCCTCATCCTTTCCGGCCGTTTTTCCCAACTGTTCGGATGTGCCTTCCACATCAAGAATATCATCCTGAATCTGGAAGGCGAGGCCGATATGATGTGCATATTCTATTAACGCTTTTCTCGCATCCATTGTTGCATCGGACAACACCGCTCCCGATTCGATGCTGAATCTCAGAATGGCACCCGTTTTATTCCGATGGACGTGTTCAAGTTCCGATAATTTCAGTCGGCGGTTCTCCCCGTCCATATCCAAAACTTGTCCACCCACCATGCCTTCCGCACCGCTTGCAATGCTTAATAAATTGATCAGTTCCACCTTTTTCTCGGGAGAAACATTTTCCATCCGCGCCAAAACGCCAAATGCCAGCGTATTTAATGCATCTCCTGCTAGAGTGGCCATAGCTTCGCCAAATACGACATGATTTGTCGGTTTGCCGCGTCTTAATTCATCATTATCCATGCTTGGAAGATCGTCATGGATCAGGGAATATGTATGAATCATTTCCACGGCTGCCCCGACCGTATAGACTTCCTTCTGTTTGTTCTGAAACATTTCGGAAACCGCTACGACAAACAGGGGACGTATTCTTTTTCCTCCCGCTTTTAATGAGTATAACATAGAATCTTTCAAAGCTTGCGGTGCTTCGAGCCGCTCCACTTGATAGACGATCTCGCGGTTAATATTCTCCAGATGTTCATTGATAAAATCTTTTAATCGATTGCTCATCAGATTATTCCTCTCCATTTGTTGGTTCGAAAGGCTTTTTGTCACCGTTTTCATTCACAATTGAAATCAATTGTTCCTCCGCATTTTGCAATTTTTCATGACAAAATTTCGATAACTCCATGCCCTTTTTGTATAAATCAATCGCTTCTTCCAAAGGCACATCTCCCTGTTCTAATTTTCGCACAATCTCTTCTAATTCAGTCATTGCCTCAGCAAAAGTCTGTTTAGTCATTATTTTCACCAACTTTTTTTCGAATTTCCATCACTTTGGCTTCCACGAACCCGTCATGGAATTGAATTGAAACATGATCTTCCATCTTTACTTGAGAGATCGATTTAACGACCCTTCCGTCTTTGTATGTTACGCTAAACCCTCTCTCCATAATTGTCAATGGATTTAAAGCCTGAAGGGTTCTAACCGTAAATAAGAAATTGTCCTTTTTCCGGTTCAATACTTGAAAAACCGTCCGGGTCAGTATATTGGAAAGCTGTTCCACCTGCTTTTTATAATAGACGATGGAATTTTGCGGTGAATGGACTTTTAGCGCGCCTTCCATCTGGGATAATTCATTTTTCTTTTTCATCAAATACATTTGGCTGGCCCTTTGCAAATTCAGATCCGCCTGAATCAGCCGTTCCGTAAATGGCCGATATAATCTCTCCGGATGGGATAAAGGATAGGATTGTTGCAACTTCGTCAGCCGGTTCCGCTCATAAACGACTCTGCTTCTGACAATTTGATGCATTTGGGATTGATAGCTCAAAATCCTTTGATACAGCTCTTGAATGTTCGGAACAGCCAGCTCCGCAGCGGCTGTTGGTGTCGGGGCACGAAGATCCGCCACATAATCCGCAATCGTCGTATCCGTTTCATGGCCGACCGCACTGATGATCGGAATCCGGCTTTCAAAAATGGCCCTGGCGACAATCTCCTCATTAAAGGCCCATAAATCTTCGATGGAACCTCCACCACGGCCGACAATCAAAATATCCGCAAATCCATGGCTGTTCGCCAGCTGAATATTCTTCGCAATGGATTCCGCCGCACCAATCCCCTGAACGAGGGTTGGATAAATGATGATTTCCGCCAGGGGATATCTTCTTTTGATCGTTGTACAAATATCGCGTATCGCTGCTCCCGATGTGGCTGTACAAACTCCGATGGTCTTTGGGAATTTCGGAATCGGCTGTTTGAATTTCGGGTCAAACAACCCTTCTTTATATAGTTTTTCTTTTAATTGGTTAAAGGCGATGAAAAGGCTTCCAATACCATCCGGTTCCATCGATTGCACGTACAATTGATAGGAACCCTGGGCTTCGTAAACATTGACATCTCCGCGTATAAACACTTGCATGCCATCTTCCGGTTTAAACTTTAATAGACTTGCCTGGGAACGAAACATGAGCGCGTTGATCCGTGCGGCATCATCTTTCAGCGTAAAATAAATATGTCCGGATGGATGTATTTTGACATTCGATAATTCGCCTTTCACATAAACATCCCGCAAATGCGGATCTGCATCGAATTTTCTTTTGATATATTTCGTTAAAGCTTTCACCGTCAAATAGGAAGATGGCATCAAGAATCTCTCCTCTGTCCAGCTGTTATAGTACAAACAATGCAACCATTAGAAAAGCTGTTTTCCTAGAAAAACAGCTTCACATTTATTGTACCTGTTTCGTCGTTATTTGTCGCCTAATGTTTTTTCAGCTGATTTTACAGTATTATACAATAACATTGTAATGGTCATTGGCCCTACTCCGCCAGGTACAGGCGTGATATAGGAACAAATCGGTTCCACCGCTTCAAAATCCACATCTCCAACCAATTTGTTGTTTTCATCGCGGTTGATTCCCACGTCGATCACCACTGCCCCTGGTTTCACATGGTCTTTCGTAATAAATTTTGGACGGCCGACAGCGGCAACCAAAATGTCCGCTTGTTTTGTTATAGAAGGCAAGTCTTTCGTTTTTGAATGGGTATAAGTAACCGTTGCATCTTTTTGCAAAAGCAATTGTCCCATCGGTTTGCCGACGATGTGGCTGCGTCCGACAACCACCGCATGTTTTCCGGCAATATCAATTCCTGAATATTCTAACAGCTTCATTACCCCAAAAGGCGTGCATGGCAAGAAAGTGTCTTGTCCCAACATCATTTTCCCAACACTGATCGGTGAAAAACCGTCCACATCCTTTTCCGGTGAAATTGCGGCGATGACATTGTCTTCATTGATATGTTTTGGCAATGGCAATTGCACTAAAATCCCGTGGATATCTTGACGTTCATTTAATGCATGGATTTTTTCCAACAATTCATCTTCCGTTGTACTTTCAGGCAATTTAATGACTTCAGAATAAATGCCGATCGCTTCACAAGAACGGTGTTTGTTGCGGACATAAGTTTGGGATGCAGGGTCTTCGCCGACCAAAATCACTGCCAATCCTGGTGTTACTCCCTTCTCTTTCAACTGAGACACCTGTTCTGCAATCTCTTTACGTATTTTTTCTCCGATTTCTTTCCCGTTGATTAGTTGAGCCATTCTATTTTCCTCCCCAAAATCGATATATGCTTTCGTCATTTCAGCAAGAAAATTTTTATGTTTATCTCATGATTGTTCTACAAATTTAGAGAGCACACCATTGACAAATTTGCTTGATTTTTCTTCCCCAAAGGTTTTCGCAAGTTCAATGGCTTCATCCAGCACAACCGCTGGAGGTGTTTCATCCATATATAACAATTCAAATAATGCCATCCGTAAAACGGTCCGTTCGATTTTTGGCAAACGATATAACGACCAATTCTCCAATTTTTCCTTCAGCTTTTCATCAAGTTCTCGCAGATTTTCATGAACCCCAAAAACCAGCTTTTTGAAAAAAGGATCCAATTCCTGATTTTCTTCAAAAACATGGCTGATGGCTTCTTCCAATGTCAAATCCGTATTATCCAATTGAAATAAAACTTGCAACGCTTTCTCACGAATTTCGTGCCGCTTCATAAAATAACTCCTTTATTTCTAACATTCGTACATATTATAACTATTGTTTGCAAAAAATACATTAGCAAATCGTAATTTCTTATAAATACAACATTTTCTATTATAACATTACTTCAAAAAAAGGGCTCAACAGGTTTTGAAATTTTATTATTTGGAAGTTTAAAGCTCCATCCGTCTCTAACGACAAATGGAGCTTCATCAACATTACATATTGATTTTGTTTTCATTTTCTATATTTTTCGCCGTCTCTTTTGCCTGTTTAAAATCCCTTCTGTAAAGCACTTCCTGGGTTTTCGTCAGCCCGTTGTTTTTCTCGGTGAGTCTTTCATGGATCGGTTTTTTCATCGTCTCTCTCTCCTCTCAAATGTTTTCTTTCATAGTTTGAGCTTTATTCGGAGAGATATTATTTAAAACTTCTTGCTGCATTTACAGCTTTTTTCCATCCATCATACAACGCTTCCCGTTTTTCATCGCTCATATTGGGTTCAAATCTCCGTTCCAAATTCCAGTGATTGGCAATCTCTTCTTTGTTTTTCCAGAAACCGACAGCCAAGCCGGCAAGATAAGCCGCGCCCAAAGCGGTTGTTTCATTCACGGACGGTCGTTCAACAGGCACATTTAAGATGTCGGACTGAAACTGCATGAGCAGGTTGTTTTTCACCGCTCCGCCATCCACCCGCAATGATTTTAACTGGATTTCCGAATCCGTTTCCATGGCACTGCAGACATCTTTCGTTTGATAGGCCAACGATTCAAGAGTGGCGCGAATAAAATGTTCCTTCGTCGTGCCCCGCGTCAAGCCAAAAATCGCCCCCCTCACTTCACTATCCCAATAAGGGGTTCCCAATCCGACAAATGCCGGGACAACATATACCCCTTCCGTGGAATCGACCTTTTCCGCATACCGTTCGCTTTCACTGGAATGCTGGAACATGCGGAGTCCATCCCTGAGCCACTGGATCGCCGAACCTGCAACGAAAACGCTGCCTTCCAATGCGTATTCCACTTTTCCATCGATGCCCCAAGCAATGGTTGTCAAAAGGCCATGCTTTGATTTGACAGCTTTTTCGCCGGTATTCATCAACATAAAGCAGCCTGTTCCATATGTATTTTTCACCATTCCCGGCATGAAACATGCTTGGCCAAAAAGTGCTGCCTGTTGGTCACCGGCAATGCCTGATATCGGCACCTCCACACCAAAGAAATTCTTTTTCGAAACATATCCATAGATTTCCGAAGACGGGCGGACCTCCGGAAGCATGGAGAGAGGAACATCCAATATGTCAAGCAATTGTTCATCCCATTTTAATTCGTAAATATTATACATCAATGTCCTGGAGGCATTGGAATAGTCCGTTACATGTACAAGGCCTTCCGTCAATTTCCAGATTACCCAAGTATCAATGGTTCCGAACAGCAATTCACCTTTTTCCGCCTTATCCCTTGCCCCATCCACATGATCCAATATCCATTTCACTTTCGTTCCTGAAAAATATGGATCAATCAATAATCCGGTTTTATCGCGGAACAACTCTCCATATCCTTTTTCATTCAACTCGTCGCAAATATCCGCCGTTTGTCTGGATTGCCAGACGATGGCGTTATAGATCGGATTTCCGCTTTTTTTATCCCAAACGACCGTCGTTTCCCGTTGATTGGTAATCCCGATGGATGCAATTTGCTCAGGCTGGATGTTTTTTTCCGTCAATACTTGTGCAATGACCGATAAAATGGAACTCCAGATTTCATTCGCATCATGTTCCACCCATCCAGGATTCGGAAAATATTGGTTAAATTCTTTTTGGGCAATATGGACAACTTCCCCATTTTGATTGAATAAAATGGCTCTTGTGCTGGTCGTTCCCTGGTCAAGAGCCAGTATATATTTCTCCATACAAGTCTACTCCTTCCGCATTTCCCTCTTTCATTTACTAATTTATTCTCGATGAACTTCCATAATCCTTTCAACAGCGGAAATTTTACTTCCATTGGCGGAAATCATTCAAAAAAGACAATAAAAAAACATCAAAGGATTCCAAAACCGGTCATCCTTGATGTTGTTTGATATTGATTCTATAAGGAAGATTCCTCATCGGCATTGCTTTCGAATTGAATGGCAGTGATGTGCACATTGACTTCGCTTGTTTCAATGGATGTCATATTATAAATTGCTTGGCGAATGGCTGTTTGAATATCTTTTGCCACTTTTGGAATCGAAAAGCCGAATTTCACCGAGCAATAGACGTCGATAATGATTTCACCTTCATCCGTAATCGTTGCTTTCACACCTTTGGAATGCACTTTTTTTCCAAAGCGTTCAGCGACTCCGGAAGCGAAATTTCCGCGGGTTGATGCAACGCCTTCCACTTCATTTGTCGCAATACCTGCAATTACTTCGATCACTTCAGGGGCAACCTCAATCGTTCCAAGTTCCTCTTTTCCGGAAGGAGCTGGTTGTACAAACGCTTTTGCAGTCTTCTCAGCCATCTTCTTCATCCTCTCTTTTCATTTCAAAACTGTCCATGCAAGTTTCATAAACCGATGTATTTATTATTATACAAAATTTTTTTATTCTCCTGTACTTAAACAAAGGAATTCCGAAAGATTCTATGAATGTTCTTTGAAAATTTGGGCGAGCAGCTCATAAGATTTTCTTCTTTTTCCCTGGTCGTATATCGAACTGTTCACCATGATTTCGTCAACGGGTTTGTTCCGCTGGGATAAAAATTCCCCTATTTGACGAAATACGGTTTCTTTGGATCCGGCAAAGGTATACTTCAATGTTTGCATTACATGTTTTTTCTCATCCTCGCTCCATAAGCTTTCCATATCCGTTGGAGGCGGCGTTTTCCCTCTTTTCCCCCGGATTATGCCTAAAAATTGTTGATATAGGGTGCTTGCCAAAAATTCCCCTTCTTCATCAGATTCTCCTACAAATGCATTGATGCTGACCATGGTATATGGAGATTCCAAATGTTCGGAAGGTGTAAAGTGGCGATGATATGTATCGATGGCATCGTCCAATAGATCCGGGGCAAAGTGGCTGGCAAAGGCGAAAGGAAGACCTAAAATTCCTGCAAGTCTTGCACTGTACAAACTTGATCCCAATAGCCAAACGGGAATTTGTATTCCTTTGCCCGGAACGGCGATGACTGCACGATGTTCATCGTCGAAATAGCTCATGAGCTCATCGACCAACTGATCAAATTGGTAGGCACCCGCTTCATCCCTTCTTAATGCTCTTGCGGTCAACATGTCCGTTCCGGGTGCCCGGCCCAACCCCAAATCAATTCTTCCGGGAAACATGGATTCCAATGTTCCGAATTGTTCTGCAATGACTAACGGCGCATGGTTGGGTAACATGATCCCCCCGGCACCGACGCGTATTTTATTCGTTGCGCTTGCCAAATAACAGATCAGTACGGCCGTTGCAGAACTGGCAATCCCTTCCATATTATGATGCTCCGCAACCCAATAACGATGATATCCGCTTTTTTCCGCAACCTGAATCAAATCGCGACTATGGCGAAATGCATCGGCCGGCGTTTCCCCTTCCAATACGGGGGCCAAATCAAGGACAGATAGTTTTGGCAGCATGTTTCCACTCCTTTCTCACTAAACTAAGTATAGTACGAAAAAAAGGGAAAAACCTAATAGAAAATCTTGAACAAGGAATCGAAAATCATGCATGATGGCGAGGGAATCCAAATCATTTACGCGGGCGGAACCGGAATACTCGGGATTGTGGGGATAATAAACGAAGAATTTTGTCGAAATAATATTTCAAATAATAAAAAGAGGCTGGGACAAAACCCACCTCTGAAATGAAAAAAGCCTGTGAAATTTTAAAAAATGAAATTTCACAGGCTTTAATATTTTAAAATAAAAAAATAAGGACATCTTCTGTTAAAATTAAGTTACCAGACTAAACCAAACAGAAAGAAGTGTCCTTATGTTTAAAGATTATAACATGAATCAATTAATTTTGCCTTTAGATTTAGAAGTAAAATTACAAAAAAATGATATTGCTTTTCATATCCATCATTTAGTTGAAAGTATTTCTCATCAAGCATTCGAACCATTTCTTCGAAATACAGGTTGCCCAGCTTACCATCCACGAATGATGTTAAAAATTATTTTGTGTGCTTATTCGCAATCAGTCTTTTCGGGTCGGAAGATTGAAGCGTTATTAAAAGACAGTATTCGCATGATGTGGTTAGCCCAAGGCTACGAACCGAGTTATCGTACAATTAACCGTTTCCGTGTACAACCACAAGTAAAAGAGTTAATTCGACAATGCTTTGTTCAATTCCGTTGCCAATTAGTTGAGGAAAAATTGATTGAACAGGAAGCTATTTTCATAGACGGTACTAAGATTGAAGCGAATGCCAATAAATTTACTTTCGTATGGAAAAAGTCAATTGAAAAATACAACAAAAGCTTAATTGAAAAATCGAATCTACTTTACAACGAACTGTTAGAGAAAGAAATCATCCCTGAAATTGAACGCGAAAGTAATGAAGAGTTATCATTGGAAGAACTTTCTCAAATGGTTCAAGAGGTAGACGATGTCATTACCGAATATGACCAAAAGATAGAAGCATCGTCAGATGCCTCCGAACGAAAAGTATTAAGAAGTGAACGTAAATTTCCAAAGCAAGTATATAAACAGTTGATTGACTTTATCATACGCAAACAGAAGTACCAACGAGACTTTGAAATCTTTGGTGAGCGGAATAGTTATTCCAAGACTGATCTTGATGCGACATTCATGAGAATGAAAGATGATTATATGAAAAACGGTCAATTGAAAGCTGGATATAATGTACAAATCGCGACAGAAGGTCAATACACACTTGCGTATGGTGTTTATTCAAATCCTACAGACACACGCACACTAATTCCATTTTTAGATGAGATTGAGCAAAATTATTTCAAGTTACCGAAGTATATCGTTGCAGATTCTGGATATGGCAGTGAACAAAACTATGATGATATCCTTTCAAAACGCAAACGTGAGGCACTCATTACGTACAACATGTATGAGAAAGAGCAAAAGAAGAAATATAAACAAAACCAATTTAATCCAGATAATTGGCAGTACGACGAAGTAAGTGATACATATATTTGCCCGAATCAGCAATGCGTGACATTTAGATATCATTCTGTACGTACAGATAAAACTGGTTTTAAACGAGAATTCAAAATTTATGAATGTGAAAACTGTTCAGGATGCCCACTCCGTTCATCATGTACAAAAGCAAAGGAAGGTAACAATCGAAAAGTCATGGTGAATGAAAAATGGGAACAACAAAAAGAATATGTAAGAGCGAAGCTTTCAGAAGAAAAAGCAGGTTCAATTTACCGTCAACGTAAAATTGATGTAGAACCAGTTTTTGGATTCTTGAAGGCTAATTTGCGTTTCACTCGATTTTCTGTACGAGGAAAATCGAAGGTTGAAAACGAAATAGGTATCGCTTTAATGGCCGTGAATTTACGAAAATACACGGCCAACAGGTATGAATCTATAAGAATTAATGATAATAAATGGAAAAATGGGAATTTGAGTTCGCTCAAATTCCCATTTTTCATTCTATTGAAGCTGTTTTGTCCCAGCCTCCACTAATCAATTAATTTTTCACAGTTTCTTTTTTAGCATTCAATACATCGTTCTCTTCAAGGAATTTTGTATTGAATTTTCCTGATTTGAATACTTCGTTATCCATAAGTGCTAAATGGAAAGGAATTGTTGTGTTGATACCAGGACCTTCTACAACAAATTCGCTTAATGCGCGTTTCATGCGGGCAATCGCTTCTTCACGTGTATCCGCATGCACGATCAATTTTGCCACCATTGAATCATAATATGGCGGAATTGTATATCCAGGATAAACCGCAGAGTCAATGCGAACTCCAGGGCCGCCAGGAGTGATATAAGTTTCAACCGTCCCTGCAGATGGCATGAAGTTTTTATAAGCATTTTCCGCGTTGATGCGGCATTCAATTGCCCATCCTTTTAATTGAATATCCTCTTGTTTTAATGCCAATTTTTCGCCGGAAGCGATTTTTAATTGTTGTTGTACTAAATCGACGCCAGTAACCCATTCAGTAACCGGGTGTTCTACTTGGATACGCGTATTCATTTCCATGAAGTAGAACTTGTCCTCTTTATAATCGTAAATAAATTCGATTGTTCCGGCACCTTCATAGTTGCAGGCAATTGCCGCTTTTACAGCCGCTTCACCCATCTCAGCGCGTCTTTCCGCAGATAGGGCAGGTGATGGCGCTTCCTCAACCAATTTTTGCATGCGGCGTTGTACCGTACAGTCACGTTCACCAAGATGGATCACGTTTCCATAGGCATCCGCCAACACTTGGATTTCGCAGTGACGGAAGAACTCGATGTATTTTTCCAAATATACACCAGGGTTTCCGAAAGCTGCTTGCGCTTCTTTTTGAGTGATTTCAATACCTTTTACAAGCTCTTCTTCCGTACGGGCAACGCGGATACCTTTACCGCCACCGCCGGCAGTCGCTTTAATAATGACTGGATAGCCGATTTCAGCTGCCCATTTTTTACCTGTTTCAATATCAGGCACAATGCCTGTACCAGGAACGAGCGGCACTCCGGCTTTTTGCATTTCCGCACGGGCAACGTCTTTAATACCCATGATGCGGATGGATTTGGATGAAGGTCCGATGAATTTAATTCCCGCATTTTCACAGGCTTCCGCAAAGTCAGCGTTTTCAGCAAGGAATCCATAACCTGGGTGAATTCCATCGGCACCTGTTTTTTCAGCAACACTTAAAATGGCCGGGAAACTTAAATAAGAATCTTTTGATAGTTTTGGACCGATGCAATATGCTTCATCCGCAAGTTTTACGTGTAAAGCGTCACGATCGGCTTCGGAATAAACAGCTACTGTTTGAATCCCTAATTCTTTACAAGCGCGAATAACCCGAACCGCGATCTCACCACGGTTAGCAATTAATACTTTTTTTAACATTTGGGCACCCCTTACTCAGCAGGTTTCACTAGGAATAGTGGTTGACCGAATTCAACAAGTTGTTCGTTTTCCGCTAAAATTTCAACGATTTCACCTTTGATTTCGGCTTCGATTTCGTTGAATAGTTTCATGGCTTCAACGATACATACCACTGTATCCGGCTCTACTTTGTCACCTACTTGAACATATGGAGGTGAATCCGGAGATGGAGCGCGGTAGAATGTACCTACCATTGGAGATGTGATTTTAACAAGAGTTGGATCATCTAAATTGCTTGATTTTGCTGCTGGAGCAGAAGCTTTTTCTTCTTCTTTTTTAGGTTCCATTTTTGCTTCAGCTTTTGGTTCTTCTTTTGGTTGTGGTGCTGCTTGAGCTTGAGCTTGTTGTACAACAGCCGGCGCTTGTGGAGCGATGACTTCTGTCACAACACCTTTATTTTTCTTTAATTTCAATTTTGCACCATCTACTTCATAAGTGAATTCGTCAAGAGATGATGAGTCAACTAGTTTAATAATCTCACGAAGTTCTTGTACCTTAAACAAGATAGACACCCCTTCTTTTTTTTTCAGTACAATAAACATTTTATATCCTTTCGACAAAATTTGAAACAATATTTTTAATTTTTCTATAAAATGCGCAAAAAACAGTGCTTTCGTTACGTAAACGAAGCACTGTGCACCTTCTGTTATACAACATTAATTCTATTAACATTATTTTCTTTTAATAATAATTGGATTGGACACTTACGGAAACATTGTCAATATCATCCACTTTTTGTCGAACGAGATAAATAATTTCATCTGCTTGCGCTTTTGAGATTTCATCGGATAATACCGTCACTTGCACTTTATCGTCTTTTACATGCACCAATGCATCGGAATAGCCGAGGGATTCAATCAACATTTCAAGCATCGCTTCCGCGGATTCTTTTTTGATCAGTTCGTTCATTTCGTTAAAGGCTTCATTTTTCTCCTCCGCACTTAAATCATCAGAGGCGATTTTTTGTGTCAACTGCTCTCTTAATTGGCTCCGTTCATTGGCGATTTCCATTCTTAAATCTTCAAACAAATGACTTTCTGATACTGTAGGCGTTGTTAATTCTTCATCTACACTTGTTAATGTCGTTTCTTCAAGGGTGTCGTCAGTGAAGATTGTCAATAAATCCACATTACGATTTGGTTCAAATACGTAGTACACTGAAATCACAGCAGCTAAACTTAATAATGTCAATAGCCATACAGTTCTTCTTTTTACCTTCATTTTTCATCTCCTTTACTTTCCATCGGTACAATCATAATTCTGTGGGCAGGCATTTGCATGACTTTACTGATCGTTTCAAGAAGCTGCCTTTGGACCTTTGGATCCTTTGCTCCTTCCGAAACAATGAGCAATCCTGATACAGTTTTGGTATTGTTACTTGAACGGAAATAGTTGCTTAATGTCTCCTCCGAATTTGAAGGGTTTTCATCGTAATGAAAATACACTTTTACTTTTCCAACGCCTTCTATCTCACTTAAAGCTTGTTCAAGTCTACCTTCTGCGGTTACAGTATCATATCGCTCGCTGGATGCATCACTCGTTACAGAAATGTACGCAATGAACGCCAGAACTGCAATGGGAATCAGTATGATGTTTAACTTTGTCCATTTCTTTTCCACCTCACGTTCTTAGCGCCCCCTTTCCCTAACGTCTCAAAACATTGTATGAACGAAGTACAAGCTCTATGCTTTACAGCTTCAGAAATTCCAACAAAGTTGTGATGACTATTAAGAAGGTTGCCAGTTTGACATAAACCATAAACTCACTTTCTTCAGCGAGTAACAGCAAACATTTTCCGATTAATATAATGGAGATTATTTTGATCAAAAGTTTTTACCCACTCCTAGCTGCAAGATGATCATTAAGATGAGCCACATGAAGACGAAAGCAATCCCCAACAGAATCGCTGTCGCGCACAAGACAAGCAGCGACTTTCCAATGTCATCGAGAAACCCGCTGATGTTGCCTCCTGAAAACGGCTCAACAATGGCAGCCAAAATTTTAAAAGTCATCGCGTGAATCAAAAGCTTCCCGGCAGGATAGAAAGCGGCGATCCAAAAGGCCGTCATGGCACTGAATCCAGCGAAAGTTGTAGCAGCAGATTGATATTTTTGGAATATCGAAAAACCTTCCACAATCAATGACCCGACAATTGGAATCGTCTGTTCTATGACTTTTTTCACAGGACTCGCAATCGCTTTATCCACTGTAAAAAAGGCAACTCCTGCAAAGGATAAAAAGGCGACCATCAACAATAACGATGCGGTGATCAATGTCATGACCGTGCCCCGGATT
This sequence comes from Ureibacillus sp. FSL W7-1570, assembly GCF_038593265.1. Classification (GTDB taxonomy): domain Bacteria; phylum Bacillota; class Bacilli; order Bacillales_A; family Planococcaceae; genus Ureibacillus; species Ureibacillus suwonensis. Next base: position 521,033 of record NZ_CP151979.1, on the reverse strand, counting down.
AAATCGGAAGCTTTGGAGAAAGACATTTCCCCGATAAATCTCGTACAAAAATCAAGCAGCATGGCGATGACGATTCCTGGAATCAACACTTTTTGACATAACACAATCAAAAAATCAAAAATCGCAACGACAATGGGACTCCAGGCGATGAAGGAAAAGACCGCATTCAACACAACGATGATGGACATAAGAATTGGAGTGATTGACAAAAAGAAGTCACTCGCAATATTCACAATATCTCCCATTAAACTGAACGCTTCCATCACAGTTTGTCCAAGTGTCAACACGAGGACGACAATGAATAATGTATCTCCCCATTTTTTAAATTGCGGTACAAAAGCTTCTAAAATCAGAAATAAGATGGTATAAGTGATGACAAGTATGATGGATTTACCTGCAATTTTTAATGGATCGATAAAAATATTTAATAGTTCATCCATGTGAAAGCCCCTTATTGAAGCTTATCTAATATTGAGGAAAAGCTTGACAACACTTTGGCAAATTCACTGACCCAATATGTGAGCAGTACGATCCGGACCGAAAACATCACAAATTCCCCCATCGTCTCATGCTCTTGTTCATCAAAGAGCATTTTAAAAAAGATCCCTAATTGATAAAACAAGGCGGAATAGACGAGTTGAGGAACGTAGGGCACTGAATTCACATATGACAGGATTTGTCCAATTAATGGAAGTACAGATTTGGATATTAGAAAATGCAAGATGATAAAAAAGAAAATGATGGCAACGAGCGAATGAAGTTTCGGAACCGTTTCTTTGATCAGTAGCAAAATCAGTAGCAGAATTACGGCATATATGAGAATCGTCATATGTCAATTTGTCAACCACTGGAAGAATAACATGATTTCGCCAAAGAAAAGCCGTAAGAATCTGATCAGTTCTGCAGCCATATATAAATATGCGATGAAAAATATATAGAATGTAAATTCCTTCTTCCCTACCTGGTCAAAAAAAACATGCAACAGTGCGATGATGAGTCCTACTCCTGCCACCCTTAATACATCCTGTAATTCCATTTGACTCCTCCTTGTGAAAGCAATATATGAGCTTGTTCAATCAAATAGACCAATGAACATAAAAAAATGGACGTGCATTTAACACGTCCAAAAATCGTTCACCCATTTATAAAAAAAGGACGCAAACAACGCGTCCATTCAGAAGATTGAATTCCAATTAGTTGGCACGGGATACATAAGAGCCATCAGAAGTGTTGATCACTAAAATATCGCCTTCGTCCACGAAGAATGGCACTTGCACCACAAGACCCGTTTCAAGAGTCGCAGGTTTAGAACCGCCTGAAGCAGTGTCGCCTTTGATGCCCGGTTCTGTTTCAACCACTTTTAATTCAACTGTATTTGGAAGTTCAACCCCAAGGACTTCACCTTGATAAGTCATAATGAACACTTCCATGTTTTCTTTCAAGAATTTTAATTCATAATCGATTTGTTTTGCATTTAATTCAATTTGCTCATAGGACTCCATATCCATGAATACATGGGCATCCCCATTGGCATATAGATATTGCATTTTGCGGTTTTCAATCATCGCTTTTTCCACTTTTTCACCAGCGCGGAATGTTTTTTCCACTACGTTACCATTACGTAAGTTGCGCAATTTGGAGCGAACAAAAGCGGCACCTTTACCAGGTTTTACGTGTTGGAAGTCAAGTACACGGTATAATTCTCCATCTACAATGATTGTTAATCCTGTACGAAAATCGTTCACTGAAATCATGAATATTCCTCCATCATTATAAAATAATTAGTTCTTTGTCCGAATGAGTCAATCTTTCATTACCAGTCCCGGTGATGACAATGTCGTCTTCTATGCGCACTCCACCGATGCCAGGCAAATATACCCCCGGTTCAACGGTCACAACCATGTTCGGCTCCAATACTTGTTCCGAACGGAAAGACAAAGCTGGACCTTCATGGACCTCCAAACCGATTCCATGACCAGTGGAATGGCCGAAAGCTTCGCCATATCCTTTCTCTGTCAAGAAATCCCTCGCAATTTTGTCCGCTTCAATTCCGGTCATGCCCGGCCCAATTTTTTCCAGCGCCAGCAACTGTGCTTCCAATACAACATTATACATTTCTACTAATTTCGCACTTGGTTGACCAACGGCAATGGTCCGGGTGATGTCTGAAACATATCCATTATATACGGCACCGAAATCCAGCGTGACAAAATCACCTTTCTCAATGACTTTGTCCGTCGCTACTCCATGAGGCAAAGCGCTTCGAAGACCACTCGCCACGATGGTATCGAAAGAGGAAGATGTTGCACCCTGTTTGCGCATGAAAAATTCCAACTCATTCGATACTTCCAGCTCGGTTACGCCAGGTTTAATGAATGTTAAAATGTGTGAAAATGCGGCATCGGCAATTTCACATGCAACCTTTATAATCTTAATCTCTTCATCGGTCTTAATCAAGCGGATTTTTTCAATTAAACCGGATAATGGAACAAGTTCCAAATTCAGCTGTTTTTGATATGCTTCATATTCTCCGTAAGTGACGTGATCTTTTTCAAAAGCTAATGTTTTGATTTTCCACTCATCCACAATTTTCGCTACTTCCTTTAGTATGGAAGCTTCCTGTTGAATAATGCGGAAATTTTTCACTTGTTTTTTTGCCTGTTCCGTATAGCGGAAATCCGTAATGAACACCGCATCATTTTTAGATACGATGGCTGCTCCGCTCGTTCCGGTAAACCCCGTCATATAACGCCGGTTGTACGGATTGGTGATAAGCAATGCATCCACTTGATGGTTTTCCAGTTCTTTTCTCAATTTTTCGAGCCTGTTCATAACATTATCCTTCCTTATCCTTGTAGAAACTTGCGCAATGCGAGTTCATATCCGAATGTTCCAAGTCCACAGATTTGGCCGACACATTCGGCCGCAAGCAGGGATTTGTGACGAAATTCTTCCCTTTTATGTATATTGGAAATATGAACTTCAATGACCGGAACCTTCACGCTTGCAATGGCATCCCGCAATGCGATGCTCGTATGGGAGTAAGCGCCCGGGTTAAACACGATTCCTTCGATGCCTGTATCTTCCGCTTCATGAATCCAATCAATCAGATCCCCTTCATGATTGGACTGTTTGAACTCGATCTCCGCATCAAATTCTTTTGCCAATTTCACACAACGCTCTTTTACATCATCCAATGTTTCAGTTCCGTATATTTCAGGCTCCCTTTTGCCCAAACGGTTCAGATTTGGTCCGTTTAACACTAATAGTTTCATGTACACTTCCCCTTTTTTAGAGAAAAATCCCACTTTTATTTTATCATAGACTCCTTGTACGGCAACCTATTTCGTTCCAATTGGGCTTGATGGTGGAAAGAAGCTGTTTCAAATAAAAACCTTGCTGTCATTACGACCATTACAATGAAAGGAATGGACAATTTTTTAAACGAATATAATTCAGCCGGCAAATCGTATATGATCCATTCCACAATGATGGCAAAAAGGCTGCCAATGACAAGGGAAGTGATAAACGGTGGCACATTATGAACATATTGCATAATCAAATACAGGATGAAATTGACGACGAAAATAACCACCGCCAGAAAAAGCCAGCTGATGAACGGGTGGCTTTCTTCAAAAAGTTGATACTTTTTCGAAAAACCGATCGGGTTCCATTCAATGAATTTGAATAAGGATAACATCTTTAAACTCAATGTCAGAAAGATCGATCCGAATAAACTTGTAATGAATGCTAAAAACAGCACGTTATCCACTCCTTTTTTTATACATTTTTGCCAATATGAAATTAACATATGCGTAACCGTAGTACATTTGCTGAAAATTTAGTACAATAAAAAAGTTAGTAGAAGAAATATTGTTAGAGAGTGGTGTCAGCATTGAGCAATCAAACACCTGTTTATGGAGGACAAGCACTCTTGGAGGGTGTCATGTTCGGGGGAAAAGAACATACCGTTTCCGCCATTCGCCGGAACGATCAATCCATTGAATATTATTATGCGAAAAAAGTGTCAAAACCTTGGATGCAAAAATTGAAAAAAATCCCGTTAATTCGGGGGAATATCGCCATCATTGAATCGGCAGGAATCGGTTCGAAACATTTGCAATTCTCCAGTGACCGTTATGATGTGGAACCGGGGGAAGAGCAGGAAGGCCAGGAATTTTCAAAACTGGAAATGATTTTTGGCGTAGCCATTGTCGGAGTTCTCTCATTTTTATTCGGCAAATTTGTTTTTACATTAGTTCCAGTATTTCTGGCTGAATTGTTTTCGCCATGGATTTCGGGAAAATATCCGCAAATCTTTTTGGAAACGGGCATTAAACTCGTTTTGCTTCTCCTTTATTTATATTTGATCTCATTAACGCCGATTATTCGCCGGGTGTTCCAATACCATGGAGCGGAACACAAAGTCATCAATTGTTATGAAAACGGGCTTGAATTGACGGTTGAAAACGTCCAAAAACAATCTAGACTGCATTACCGTTGCGGCTCCAGCTTCATTTTATTTACGGTCATTATCGGGATGTTCATTTATTTGTTCTTCCCTGTCGACCCATTATGGTTCCGGGTGGTCATCCGAATCTTGTTGATCCCTGTCGTTTTGGGCGTTTCTTATGAAGTATTGCAATTTACGAATTCTTTAAGGGAAATTCCGGTATTGCGCTATTTGGGCTACCCTGGATTATGGTTGCAGTTATTGACGACGAAAGAACCGGAAGATGAAATGGTGGAAGTATCCATCGCTTCATTCAAAAAACTCCACGAAATTGAAAAAAATCCGGAAATCGCGATGCAGTTGCATCATGATTGATAAAAAAGGCTTAGAAGCTGAAATTCCTCCGCTTCTAAGCCTTTTAATATATCAAGTGATTTGCTGCTTATCAGATGAAAAACTTTATAAAAGTTTTCCTGGATTCAAAATGCCTTTCGGATCGAGCGCCTGTTTGATCGCGCGCATCACTTGCAACGCATTTTTATGTTCCATCTCCTGATAAATTTTTTTGCCAACCCCAACACCATGTTCCCCCGTGCATGTACCGCCGCGTTTGATGGCATCCGTTACAATCAATTCATTGAATTGTTTCGCCCGGGCTACTTCTTCTTCATCATCAAGATCAATCATAATGCATGCATGATAGTTGCCATCGCCCACATGGCCCAATAAACCGCCGTGAATGTTCAACTCTTTTAATAAAGAACGGGCGTAATCGATGCTGTTTGCGAGTTCATTGATCGGCACGCAAACGTCCGTCGTCATGAGCTTGCGGCCAGGAAAGGCATGTTTGTAAGCATAAGCCAAATTATGCCGTGCATGCCACAACGTGTTCCGTGCCGCCGTATCCTTTTCAAATTGAATCTCTTCGCAGTCATATTCTTTCAACACTTCTTTGGCAAATTCGATATCGCTTTGAAGGCCCGCTTCATTACCTTGGAACTCTAAAAATAGAGTCGGCGCTTCTACATAATTGGTTTCGCTGTGTTTATTCACCACTTGGATGGATTCCGCATCGACGAATTCCACCCGTCCAATTGGAATGCCTGCCTGTTTGAGAGCTGTCACTGCTTGCACCGCTTCATGAGTGGATTTGAACACCGCCCGGCCAGCCACTTCAAACTCAGGGATGCCGTACACTTTTAATGTAAGTTCCGTAATGCAACCCAAAGTTCCTTCCGAGCCCACAAAGAGACCATTCAAATGTAAGCCGGAAGAGGATTTTCTCGCTTTGCTGCCTGTGTGGATGATGTCGCCGTTTGCCAGCACCACTTCCAAATCCAAGACTTGATCACGCATGACCCCGTATTTTACGGCCGTTGTTCCGCTGGCATTCGTTGCGGCCATTCCGCCCAATGTTGCATCCGCACCCGGATCCACGGAGAAAAATAAACCGTACTTTTTCAATTCCTTATTCAATTGCAAACGCCGAACACCTGGTTGCACCCGGACAATGAAGCTCTCCGGATCGATTTCAAGTATTTGGTTCATTTCATTGAAGTCGATGGAAATGCCGCCTTCATACGGAATCACATGTCCTTCCAAACTGGAACCTGCCCCAAAAGGTGTCACAGGCACCTCGTATGCATTGGCGATTTTTAAAATTTTGCTCACTTCTTCCGTCGTATGAGGAAACACTACAATGTCAGGCAAAGCCGGGGTGTGGTAAGACTCATCTTGACCATGGAGTTGCCGAACCGTTTCATTGGTCGTCACTTGTTCTTTCGATAAAAAGGTGAGCAGTTGCCGTTCGATTTCTTTATAATCTTTCATATTATTTCCTCCCTTGTAAACTAGTTTTATCACAAATAAACTTTTTGTGGAAATAAAATGATATGAAAAAATTAAAAACTTTTTTAAAAAAATTTTTGCCGAAAAACCCCTTATGATCAGCAAATAATTGGAGGATAAGGAAGAAAAATATACTCAATCAGTACACTTGGATTCCTGCAAACGATAAACCAGGTAAAAGCTATTACAAAACCGGACCAAGTCGTGATGATTGGAGAAGTTTTCAATAAAAAAAGCAGAAAGAAGTTCTCTTCCTGCCTTTTTATATAGGAGTTGTTAATAACCACAATAAGGTTAAAACGGCCATTATTCCTAAAACAACAAATAAAATTTTTTTCACAACATCCCCTCCGGATTCACTGATTATTGTCATCTATTTCCATGATCAATTTTTACGATTAAAACGTACCAAAGTTTCATTTTGGGAATATTTTATTGTCATTTTTGATTTCTGAATTCAACACCACCATCTCTCCTATTCCGGAATCATTAAAGTTTAATCGCAAATCCTCTCTATAAGGAGTTGCATCTTTGCTTTTGTTTTTTAAACATAAAAATCCCCCTTTAGACCATTGAAATCTAAAGGGGGATTTATATCTTGGAGTTTTTTCTAATGATTCAAGTTATTACAATCCACATTTCAATTGGGCGCCACAAACGGTACATGTGTTGCATCCACCAATTTCTTCCACCGTACCTTGACGGCAGACAGGGCATGTATCGCCCACTTCCGAACCGATATTCACATTTGTTTGTTGAAGCGGCGCAATCGTTTCAACTAGCACAACCGGTTTTTCAATTTTTTCGTCTTCCAATTCCTCAAATGTTAACTGTTCTTCATGCGTCATTTCCGCTTTTAATGTCAATACTTGGGAATCACGGCTGCCATCCACGTAAACCGTTCCGCCTTTGGCTCCACCTTTGTATAGGCGTTCGTACACTTTTTGCACTTGTTCCACCGTATATCCTTTTGGCGCGTTCACCGTTTTGGAGATGGACGAATCCACCCAACGTTGGATGATGCATTGCACATCCGCGTGAGCTTCCGGTGTCAAATCCATTGCCGTCACAAACCAATGCGGCAAATTGTGTTCATCTACTTCAGGATGCGCTCTCAAGTATTCTTGGACGATTTCCGCCTTCACTTCGATGAATTTTCCTAAACGGCCGGAACGATAGTAAGTGAAGGAAAAGTAAGGTTCCAAACCGGTTGCCACTCCCACCATTGTACCTGTTGATCCGGTTGGCGCAACCGTAAGCAGGTGGGAATTGCGGATGCCGTGTTCGAGCACCCCTTGACGAATATGTTCAGGCATGCGTTTCATGTAGCCTGTATTGATGAAAGCTTCTCGTAAACGTTTTGTTTCTTCTTCCGTCTCTCCTACCAAGAATGGGAAGCTGCCACGTTCTTTTGCCAGTTCAATGGAGGTTTCATAAGCGGTTGTTGCAATCGTTTCGAACACTTTATCAACCAGCTCATTTCCTTCTTTTGAACCGTATTCTTTTTCACAGTAAATGAGCAAATCAGCGAGTCCCATTACACCCAGACCGACACGTCGCTCTCCAAGAGCCTGTTTGCGGTTTTCTTCAAGGAAATACGGCGTTGCATCGATGACGTTGTCTTGCATGCGGACGCCGACACGCACCGTTTCTTTCAACGCTTCAAAATCGACTGTTTTTTGGTCTTTCAATGCAAAGTTCGCCAAATTGATGGCCGCCAAGTTACATACGGAATATGGCGCCAGTGGCTGTTCACCGCATGGATTTGTTGCCACCACTTTTTGGCCGTAAGCGCGGGCATTCGTCATTTCATTTGCATTATCAATGAAGAAAATGCCAGGCTCAGCTGCATAAGTCGCACAAATGTTGATGAGTTTCCAAAGCTCTCTCGCGCGGATTTTCCGGTAAGTGCGCACCCGGTAACCGAGAGCTTCCCACTCTCTCACGTCCCCGATTTTATGCCATTTTTCATTGTAGATGGCCATTTCTTCCGGCGTATATGTTTCCACATCCGGGAATCGAAGCGGATATTCTTCGTCTTTTTCCACCGCTTCCATAAAATCATTGGTAATTGTGACGGAGATGTTCGCTCCTGTTAAGAAGTCCGGATTGTGTACGCTGTATGTTCCGCCATCGCGCAATTTCGCTTCCGCTTCTTTGATGACCGCCTCGCTGAATCCTCCCAAGCCGGGGATGTTTTTGTAGTTGACGATTCCTTGGTACATCGCTTCTTCAAGAGGAGTCAATGGCGTGAATTTCAATTTTTCTTTTGCATGGCGAATGATGGATTCATCTTCCATGTTTTCAATCAAATAACGCAAAATGCGCGGATTTTGCATTTTGGAAATGATGAATTCCACAATATCCGGATGCCAGTCGGCAAGCATAATCATTTGGGCTCCACGCTGGTTGTTACTCGTTCATCATGAACGGGGATGGTCATTTCTGCCATCCTCTCATGCTTTCGCATGAGATCAGACTATATCATCAAAGAGGAAAATTCTTCATATTTGCGATAAAGTTTCAGGTCTCCATATTCATAAAGTTTTTTATAAATTGCTTTGAGATCCTTGATACTACTAATGCATAATTCATAACAACCTTGTTTTGGTGTTATTGCATTGACATTTTTAGCATAGCCGTATGATTTTTTCCTCTTTGTCTCGTGCCCCATAACCACGTTGCCGTCGATTATGGTTTACTCTTTCCATAGCACCCGTTATAAGTACCACCTTGTATTAGATACTTTTTATTATTGTATGGAGTGCCGTAGGAAATTTCAATAGTCGTTGAACGTTCATCTCCGTTTCCAGAGATGCTTCGCTGCTGATTGCCCAATCCTTGCCCTTTTCAAACCATCACGCTTGCCGTTGCCAGCTACGTTGTGGTGTGCAAGGCTCTAAGGGTGTTCCAGCAATTCACGAGATTTTAATCCCGCCATGGTCTTAACGGGATCCACCTTGTTCAACAAGATGGGTCAATTTCGCAATGTCATCAAGCCATGATACAGAACCGCTCGATCTTCCGTTAACCCCTCTTGCAAGTGTGTTGCGCGGTCTTAGTGTTGAACCGTTCGTACCGACACCGCCGCCCCGGCTCATAATTTCCATAACTTTTTTGCGATGTTCGCTGATTCCTTCACGGCTGTCAGGAACGAAAGGCATCACATAGCAGTTGAAATATGTAACTTGTTTTCCGGATCCTGCACCGTAAAGAACACGTCCAGCTGGCACAAATTTTAAAGAAGCCAATTGCTCATAAAATTTTTGGAACCATTCGCTGCGTTTTTCTTCTGTTTCCTCAACGGCAGCCAAACCGGTTGCGTTTCGTTTCGCGATTTGTTCATAAAAAATTTCAAGGGGTTTTTCTATGATATCAAGGGATCGAACAATGATGCCCGTTTCTTGTTCTTTCGGATCATCGAGCACATTTCGGTACTCTTCTTCAATCAAAATTTCCGCTTTATTTTCTTTCCAATCGATTGATTGGATATAACCTAAACCGCGGGCTGGAAATTTTGGATCTTCCTTAATGGTTAATACAACAAAATCGCCTGGTTTTAACGTCTTTTTTTCCGTATCCTTGAAGGAATATCGGTCAATCATGACAAGTCTCGAAACACCTTTATGCGTCACATGCATGTCCGGCGTAATCGGGTGAACTTGCGGGAATTGTTCAATATCTTTGTTCAATTGATCAATGAGGATGGTCGTATACGAATCTATCATTACCATCTGCCAGCCTCCCTTAGCACATATATAATTTAACTATCATTACCCTATATAAAAACAATAAAACACAATATATTGTATGTCCAACAAAACGAACATACAATATATTGTTTCGTTCTGCTACTTAGAAAAGATTACCTCATAACCAAAATCGATTCAAGGGGTTGACAAATAATAATTTCTATGAATCCTAGAAATTTCTATGTTTGTAGCGGAATATTAAATTTTAATCACATTTTTTGAAGGATAATTTTTGATTACTTTCTAAAATTCCATTCATCATTTGCATACTTTTCTTCTTCCAATTTTCTCACATATCCCTTTTGTTCTTCAGTCAGTTCATATGGGATCAATTCTATTTGCAAAGCTTCTTCAAAACCTTTTTTGAAGGCATGGATGCATTCCTCAATGGTGATGCGCCGTGTTGTTAAACGGTTGATTGCAACGGCTCTTTCCGGCAATTGTTTGCGCATCCGCTCTTTTGCCTCTTCGGAAGGGAAATTGAACAGAGACAACAGCTTGTCTTCATCGAGATCCAATAAAATTGCACCGTGCTGCAAAACGACGCCCTTTTGTCTAGTTTGCGCACTTCCAGCGACTTTTTTCCCTTCCACAACAAGTTCATACCAACTAGGCGCATCGAAACAAACGGCACTTTTCGGCTTTTTCAATGCATCTTGTTTTTCTTCCGTATCAGGGATGCTGAAATAAGCATCCAATCCCAAATTGTGGAACCCTTTCAACAAACCTTCGCTCAAAAAACGGTAAGCTTCTGTTACGGTTTCAGGCAGGTTCGGATATTGCTCCGTCACGATGATGCTGTACGTCAATTCGCTGTCGTGCAATACGGCCCGTCCGCCAGTCGGTCTTCGGACAAACCCGATATTCTGTTCTTCCAACGCTTCCAAATTGATGTCCTTCGCTTTTTGGAAATAACCGATGGAAAGTGTCGGCGGATTCCATTGATAAAACCGGATCACCGGCGGGATTTCATTTTTGCTGTGAAAATCAAGCAACGCTTCGTCCAATGCCATATTATAAGACGGACTGCATGGTCCTGAATTAATAAAATACCATTTCGTTTTCATTCGTTTCCCACCTCACAACTTTCTCATTGTATCAAACTGAATGGACGAATGCCACTTTCTTATTTATAATGTTCTATGTAAATAGAAAGGAGAAATTTTGAAGTGGCGACAGTATTATATACAATTGCAATCATTCTAGGAGTCATCATTATCTATGTGGTTGTCAGCTCATTCCGTTTGAAAAAGGCTGTCACAAATTTGACGCAGGAGGAATTCATCAAAGGATACCGCAAAGCCCAACTGATTGATGTTCGGGAAGCGAAGGAATTCGAATCGGGACATATCCTGGGAGCACGCAACATTCCTTTCACCCAATTGCGTCAACGTTACAAAGAAATTCGTCCGGATCTTCCTGTATATTTATATTGCCAAAATATGACGAGAAGTTCACGGGCAGCGCTTTTCCTGAAGAAAAAGGGCTATAACCAGCTTTATCAACTTCAAGGCGGTTTTAAAACTTGGACAGGAAAAGTGAAAACGAAAAATTAAAATTTTGTACTTAATTTCTATTTCGTTTAACTTTTAAAAATTTTTAATGATAACTTTTTGCCATTTTTATTTTTCAAAATCTCTCAATAAAAATATCCATGAGGTCAAGCCCTCATGGATATTTTTTTATTATTGCTTTTGATAACGCAAAACCGGATGTCTTGCAGCCTGCGTTTCATCCAGGCGGCTTACAACCGTTGTATGCGGTGCTTCTTGAACGATCGAAGGATTCTCCTCCGCTTCTTTTGCAATTTGAATCAGCGCATCACAGAAAGCATCCAACGTTTCCTTTGATTCGGTTTCCGTCGGCTCAATCATCATTCCTTCTTCCACAATCAACGGGAAGTAGATTGTCGGTGGATGGTAGCCGAAATCAAGAAGACGTTTCGCAATATCCAACGTGCGGACACCCAGTTTTTTCTGACGGCGTCCGGATAGAACGAATTCATGTTTGCAATGGCGATCATATGGCAGGTCGAAATATGGCGAAAGTCTTCTCATCATGTAATTCGCATTTAATACGGCATACTCTGTCACCAATTTTAATCCTTCCGGACCCATGGAGCGAATATACGCATAGGCACGCACATTGATGCCGAAGTTGCCGTAGAATGGTTTAACCCGGCCGATGGATTGCGGACGGTCGTAATCGAAATGGAACGTGCCATCTTCTTTTTTCACAAGCACCGGTTTTGGCAAGAATGGGATTAGATCTTTTTTCACGCCAACCGGACCGGAGCCTGGACCTCCCCCACCGTGCGGGCCAGTAAAGGTTTTATGCAAGTTCAAGTGAACGCAGTCAAATCCCATATCGCCAGGGCGCGCTTTGGACATAACCGCATTCAAGTTGGCTCCATCATAGTATACTTTCCCGCCGACGCTATGAACAATTTCGGCAATCTCGACAATATGTTCTTCAAACAAACCGAGCGTGTTCGGATTTGTCAACATGAGAGCCGCTGTATCTTCCCTGACGACACGGCGCAAATCTTCCAAGTCGACCAATCCGTTTTCATCGGATTTCACCGTAATGATTTCGAATCCGGCAACTGCAGCGCTGGCAGGGTTCGTACCATGGGCAGAGTCCGGTACAATCACTTTGTTCCGGTGCCCTTCCCCATTCGCTTCATGATAGGCACGGATCAACATCAACGCCGTCCATTCACCATGGGCGCCGGCAGCAGGTTGCAATGTCACTTCATCCATGCCGGTAATTTCTTTTAAAGCCGTTTGCAGTTCATACATCAATTCCATTGCCCCTTGCACTGTAGATTCATCCTGCAATGGATGAATGTTTGCAAATCCGGAGAAACGGGCAACTTCTTCATTTATTTTCGGATTGTATTTCATTGTGCATGAGCCCAGCGGATAAAACCCGGAATCCACACCATGATTGCGGCGGGACAGCGCAGTGTAGTGGCGCATAATATCCAATTCAGACACTTCCGGAAGCTCGGCCGGCTCTTCACGCAAATATTCTTGCGGAATCAATTCGGATAATTCCACTTCGGGCACATCCAATTCCGGCAAGCTGTAACCGATGCGGCCTTCTTTTGATAATTCAAAAATGAGCGGTTGATTTTCGTTATGCATTGTAAGCCCCCATTTCTTGCACGAGTTGGTCAATTTCTTCTTTCGTACGCAATTCTGTTACGGCAATCAGTACATGGTTCTCAAGATGCGGATAGTCGCGGCCCAAATCATAGCCGCCAATGATGCCTTTTTCCAATAATTTTTGATTGATCTCACTCACCGGCTTATTCACTTTCACAACGATTTCGTTAAAATGAGCCCCTTGGAACGGAACCGTGAATCCTGCTTTCTCAAATGCCGTTTTTGCATAACGAGTTTTTACAATATTTTGCTTCGCCATCTCTTGGATGCCGCGTTTGCCTAAAGCCGTCATGGCAACAGAAGCGGCAAGGGCAAGCAAGGCTTGGTTGGAACAGATATTTGAAGTCGCTTTTTCCCGGCGAATATGTTGTTCACGGGCTTGCAACGTCAACACGAAACCGCGCCGTCCGTCCTGGTCCACCGTTTGTCCGACCAAACGTCCAGGAACTTTGCGCATTAATTTTGACGTTGTGGCAAAATAACCGCAATGCGGCCCTCCGAAACTTTCAGGAATTCCGAACGGTTGCACATCTCCAACCGTAATATCCGCACCCAATTTTCCAGGAGGTGTTAAAACGCCTAATGCCAGCGGGTTGGCTGATACAATGAATAATCCTTTCGCTTCATGGGCCATTTCGCCAATTTTTTTAATGTCTTCAATTTGGCCGAAGAAGTTTGGATATTGCACCATAATCGCGGCTGTTTGTTCATCGATCAATTCTTTCAACGCTTCAATATCTGTGACGCCATCCTTGGTTGGCACTGTCACCACTTCAATGGATTGGCCATAGGCATAAGTTTTCACGACTTCACGGTATTCCGGATGAATAGCTTCAGACACTAAAAGTTTTTTCCGTCTAGTGGAACCGGCGGCAAGCATTCCCGCCTCTGCAAGAGCCGTTCCCCCATCATACATGGACGAGTTGGCCAAATCCATTCCCGTCAATTCCGCAATCATTGTCTGGAATTCAAAAATTGCCTGTAATTCCCCTTGTGAAATTTCCGGTTGATATGGCGTATAAGCGGTATAGAATTCCGAACGGGAAATGACATGATCAACAATGGCAGGTTTATAGTGATTGTATACACCTGCGCCCAAAAATGAAACAGCTGATTCCGTATTCGTATTTTTATCTGCTAATGCTTTCAGTTCTTTCAATAATTCAGATTCAGATACTGCCTCTTTAATATTGTAAAGCCCTTTAAAACGCACCTCTTCTGGAATGTCCGCAAATAAATCGTCAATGCTTTCCACTCCAATGGTAGCGAGCATTTCCTGTTTGTCCTGTTCCGTCATTGGAAGATATCGATGCTTCATTTTTTGACCTCCATTAATTATTTTTCCCGTTTATAAAAAGGTTTCGGCACCACTTGCGCTTTTACCTTCTTATTCCGGATTTCCACATCCACTTCTGTGCCCAAATCAGCATATTGGCTATCCAACAGGGCTAATCCCAAATTCCGTTTTGTGGAAGGTACTTGTGTTCCGGTTGTTACAACGCCGATTTCTGCGTCACCTTTAAAGACTTTATAGCCATGGCGAGGAATACCTTTTTCAATCATTTCAATGCCGACAAGTTTTCTTGAAAGCCCTTGTTCCTTTTGTTTGATTAGCGCTTCCTTGCCGATAAAATCCGACTCTTTTTGAAGTTTCACCGCAAATCCGATACCTGCTTCAAGAGGTGAGATGGATTCAGATAATTCTTGCCCATAAAGCGGCAGACATGCTTCAAAGCGCAATGTGTCACGGGCGCCAAGACCACACGGAATGAGTCCATCCTCTTTTCCGGCCCCTAAAATTTTATGCCACAGTGCCACAATCGCTTTCGGCTCCCCATATAGTTCAAACCCGTCTTCTCCTGTATAACCGCTGCGGGAAAGCAATACCGGATAGCCGCCAACCGTTGCGGAAGCTTTGAAATGGAATGGTTTTATTTCTTTCAACTCTTCCTCCGTCAATGTTTGCAATATTTTTTCTGAAAGCGGCCCTTGAAGAGCAATCATGGCATATTCATCGGATTTGTTTGTAATATCCACTTCGCCTTGGGCATGCTTTTTCAGCCATTCAAAATCTTTCTCAATATTCGCAGCATTCACTACAAGCAGATACTGATCATTTCCAAGGTTGTATACGATTAAATCATCAACAACCCCGCCATTTTCATAGCACATTACATTGTATTGTGCGCCACCTACAGGAATTTTTGAGATGTCATTGGATAATATTTTTTGCAGGAACCCGAGCGCATCTTTCCCTTCGACAATGATTTCTCCCATATGGGATACGTCAAATAGTCCTGCTCGTTTTCTTACAGCTTCATGTTCTTCTTTGATCGATGAAAATTGGACAGGCAGTTCCCATCCTCCAAAGTCAATGGTTTTCGCACCATATTTGGCATACTCGTCAAATAATGGTGTTCTTTTTAATTCTCCCATCAAGAAACCTCCCTTTACTGGATCCTCTTTAAAAGCTCATTAATTAATATAGGTAAAAAAGGACAGAAAATCCCCTTGTTTTAGGAATTCTCTGTCCTTTCACCTGAAAGTTACACCTACTGTAAAAGCAGGCTTTCCCCTTGGGTGGCTGAAAAATCAGCGCTCTCCAGAGTTGCGTCCCGTACGAGTCTTTTTGCCTGAGAGATTCATAGTTCCCCTACTTGCTCCTTCGGCGACGTAAACACGTTCTCTCCCCGCACAATCATCCGCCATTATCAAGTTGAACAATCATTATATCTTTGCCAATATCCTAACATTGAACAGGATGTAAGGCAACATTTTTTTAAAATCCTGTATAAAAAGCGAACATTTTTCAAATATAATTTATGTTCATTCGCCTTTCAAACGGTTCACTTGGAATGCCATGTAATTTACCACTTGACGGATTGTTCGATTATGCGTAAAGACGCGGATATGGGCTGCTCTTTTATAAAATTTTCTTCTGTAATAAAATAGTCGTTCCAGCTCTTTTTTTGTCGAACGTTGGGCGATCGGGCGATTTTTATCATTTTTGATCCGGTTGTAAATATCTTCAAAAGGAGCATCCAGAAAGAAAACGAGGCCTGTCCTTCTCATGATTTCCCGGTTTTCCGGTCTCATCGCAACCCCGCCGCCAGTGGCAATAATACAAGCTTCATCCCGGAAATTTCTCAAAAATTCCGTTTCGAGATTCCGAAAATGCTCCTCTCCGTATTTTTCAAAAATTTCAGGAATCGGCATCCCCTGTTGCCTTACAATCTCTTTATCCATATCATAAAAGGGCATCCGCAATACATAGCTTAATTGGCGTCCAATTGCACTCTTTCCGCATCCCATGAATCCTACCAAATATATTTTTCTCATTTTTGACACCTTTCTACACAAAACTCCCAGTTATCGATTCAATAAGTTAATCGTAGCACGAACATTGACGTTTTCCAATGAATTAATGATTGAAAATTGCGTTAAATAGGATGTGCTGTAAAACATTACAAAAGACATTACAAAAAATAGCAGCAGGATGGCGATGGGATACATAACTCCTTTTTCATTTTTTATATTGGACAAATAACGTTCTCTCCTTCTCTATTCCATTCAAAAACCTGACTTTCACTGTCAACAGGTTGTCCGAGATGACAAACTCGGCATTTTGAATTCCAATGAGCAACGGCACATATCCCTGCCCGTTTACTTGCAGCCGGATGACATCTGAAATCTTGTTAATTTTGAGGGTTTTCGATGGTGATTCGACTATGTATAAAGAATTTGCCATCCAATAAACATCCTCGATATCAATCAAATATTGTTGAAAATCCTGTATAAAAATTTCCCATTTTATCTGTTCGTCCGCAAGAAAGGTATCGTTCCATTGTTGTATCAATAAATATATGGCCAATATGAGCTGGGCGAGCAGGGTGAAAGTCAGCAGATGAAAAAGCGCCTCAATCAGTGTAAAGCCGTTTCTATTGTTTCGTACTCTCCATTGGCATCGATGCATTTCAATCGTTCCTTATCCAGATTGGTGAAATGAACACAAATCGTATCTTTTTGGAAAGTCCAACGAAATTCCGCATGATCAATCCATTTTGTCCCTTCACTAATCCCGGTTGTCTTTGCAATACGCACTCCCTCATAAGCCACTTCGGAAGCGTGCAATTCCAGGGTCTTATTGTAAAGGGAATGTTGGAGCTGATATACAAAAGGAAGAAAACCCATCAAAACAAAGAGGATGCTGATGACAAACAGCGATTCAATCAGGGAGGCCCCTTTTTCATTCCACATAACGGATTCTTCCTTTATCGATGTTGATGATGATGCTTTTTTCTCCGTACGGGGTCTGAAAAGTGATCGTCCCGAAGTTTTTTACCCCGCCCTTTGTATTGATGGATAGAGTGGACAAATTGCTGAAATCATTAATCGAAATCATATCCGGAATTTTTCTCTCGATGAGGACGTCATTCATTTGATGATATATCCGGTAACTGTTCGAGGATGAAAAAGAAACATAACAGCCCTTCTCATTTTCGAGCGCCCACATTTGAGCCATTTGGATGTCCAGTTTCAATTGGTGGAAGAACTGTTCCACAATCATTTTTTCCGTCATTTTGACCGGGATTGTCACACCGATCATGCCAATCAATGACACAATCATCAACACTAACAGCATTTCCAGCAAAGTAAAGCCTTTCTCATCTTTCATTCCCATTCTTCCCCGTCAATTTTTGGCCACATTAACCGTTCCGTCCGATTGAATTTCAATATCCATTCCATTTGGACATTTCTCCATCCCTTCTTTCAAATATTCTTTTTCTACCAAATCGTCCAATGTGGGAATGGTTTTGTGTTCCATTCGGTAAGATTCCACCTGGCCCTGCACCATCTGCACGTACGCCTTGCAACCTTTGTCATCAATCGTATTCATGTGTTTCATGATGTTTGGAACAGTGATCAAAATCAGGATGGAAATGATAAACAGCACGATCAGCATCTCGATCAATGTGAAACCTTTCTGATTTTTCATTCCAGCACCCCTTTCACATGATTTCCACCAGGTCGTATACCGGAAGCAGCATGCTGATATAAGCCGCAACAATGCAAAGGGCAATCAGTATGAAGAAAAGCGGCTGAATGGTTGCCATGCAAGTTTTGAGCATCGATTGGATTTTCCCATCAAGCAATTCGCTGAAAATGAGCATTTCACGTCCCAGGTGGCCGCTTCTTTCACCATGCTTTATAAATTCATCAAACTTGGGTGTAAACAATCCGAGGATTTTCACCGCTTCCCCCAATGAATCGCCGAAAATAACCCTATGTTTCAATAATGCGGCGACATAAGACACATGCCGGCTCATTTCTTGTTCTTCCAGGATCGACAATGCATGTTGAAGAGAAATACCGGATAACAATAAACTTCCAAGCAAATGGGAAAATTGTCTTGTCAAATGCAATTTATAAACATAATTGACAACAGGGATTTTAAGCAGCATGTTCAACTGCTCTGCAATATCACGTTTACGTATATAGTGAATCATGCCAATTGTTGACACCACGCCGACAACTGTGGCCGCAATCAGAAAATCCGGAAAATGAAGCAATACCATGGCCAATTTTAGGCTGGCAATCCCCGCTGAATTGGTGGACGTTGCAATTTGTTGCATATTCGGCAAAAAATAGTTCCGAAATATAACAAAAACGATTGCCAATATCGTTATCAAAAAAACCGGATATGCCAACAGCTTGGCCACTTTTCTTGCCATCTCCCGCTGAAATTCCATTTGTCCGCTGATGTGGTGCAACGATTCCGCCAACTCCCCTTTCTCTTCCGCAATATTTGTTAATAGCAGAAAATGTTTGGGGATGGGAAAATATTTCAATATATCCGAAACCCGTGAACCACTGTTGAATTGTTGCTGCATCATGCCATTCCATTTTTCCGGATCATCCACGTGATACGGAAGCAGCATGAACAAAGCATCCGAAAAGGTGTACCCTTCTTTCATTAATGTCCCAATCCGTTTTAAAAGGGATGGAACGTTGCGCACTTTGTCCTTCCTGTTTTTGAAAAAAGGGAAATCGACACTTTTACCTATTTGATGTAGCATGGTGTTCTCCTGAATCAATCCACGTAATTTGATACTCCAGCGTTTGTTCAACAGGCAATCGGTACTCCTTTCCCTCCATGGCGGCTTTAATCGCTTCATTTAAAAAATCACCGGCCAAAATTTCATATATGGCTTTTCGGCCATCGCTATCTTGAGTTGGTATTAAACATTGCGCAATAATCGCTATCACGGCTTGCCGAATTTCTTCCAAAGAAACATTCAAATCCCGTAGCCGGTAGATGCAATTCACCGTATCTTTTGCATGGATGGTGGACAACACCAAATGACCCGACAATGAGGCGCGGACGGCAATTTGAGCGGTCTCTTCATCCCTGATTTCACCTATCAGGATCACATCGGGGGAATGCCGCAGAATCGCTTTCAATCCGCTGGCATAGGTAATTCCCGCCCGTTCATTCACCTGAATTTGAAGCATATGGGACTGGCTGTTTTCCACCGGATCTTCCAGCGAAATCACATGCCTGCCCAATGTTTCGCTGCAATATTTGGCCAAAGAATACAGAGTGGTCGTTTTGCCGGTTCCGGTCGCCCCGCAAAACAAAATCAGCCCTTGATGATTTGAAACCAATCGTAATAAGTTTTCTGCTGAATGGCGAAAATAACATAAAGAAGAAATGGGATATGAGGCATTTTGAAGAAATAATCGAATCACGAGGCTTTCTCTTTTATAAACGGAAGGCAAAGTGGATACCCGAAAGGCATACAAATGGTCACTCAACGATTCTTCAAAGGAACCGCTTTGGGGTTTTCTTTTTTCACTGATATCCAAAGAAGATTTGAATTTGAAATAGGAGATGATTCGTTCACCTAAATGGATGGGGTAATGGCCTGCAGGGAACAGCTTTCCATATTTCCGAAAATGAATGATGTATTGGTTTGGAGCCGGTTCAATATAAATGTCGCTGGCTCCAAAATGCAAAGCCTTCAACAAAAGCTGGTTGGATTTTGTCTCAACGACAGACTCTACATCCAAACAGATCACCTGCTTCCCACACCTAAATTGTGACCGCTGTTTTTAATATAGTATAAAATGAAGACTCCATTCCGAAAAGTCTTTTTCAGAAAATTTTTATTTCAGACCAATTTCCTGCTGAAATCTTTGTTTTCGAAAAGTTTTTGACAAATTTTATTACAAATTTTGAATATTTTCCTACTCTTCCTCATTGGACATGCATTTTCACTATCATTTCATTAAAAATAAAGATACAATTGTAGTAGCATAATATTACTAAAGGTGGGATAACAGAATGTTGCATCCATTAAAAATTGCGAGTACTTTGGCAGATGAAACTCGTTTCCAAATATATGAATACATGTTGCAACAAAAAAGATTTTTTACCGTTCAAGATATTGCAGATAAATTCAACATCCACCCGAACGTGGCAAGATTGCATTTAACAAAACTCGCGGAAATCAACCTGATCACCGCTGATTTTCTAAAATCAGGGAAAGGCGGAAGACCCGGCCGTATTTACAAAGTGTCTGAACAAGGAGTCGACTTGAGTTTTCCAAAACGGGAAGACAAACATTTGATCAAATGGGCGATTGAACTTGTTTATGAATTTGGCCAAGAAGGGTTGGAAAAAGCGAAGAAAATCAGTTATGAAGATGGATACAGCGAAATGCGGTCCCGTCTTGTAAAAATGAATTCGCCAATCAATTTTGAAGACAGAGTGGAAATGTTGTCCGAAGCGGCTTTACTTGTCGGGTACATTCCGAAAATCGTGGATACTGAAAAAGGAAAAAAAGTCATTTTGACAATCTACAATTGCCCTTTCAGAAGCCAGCTCACAGAACATAGCGATATTATATGCGATCTTCATAAATCCTATATTAAAGGGCAAATCGATGCGTTATTTGAAGAAAACAGTTTTGTTCAATTTGAAAGCATGATTCATGATTGCGAGTTTTGCAAGTATGAAATCAATGTGCCAAATATAGCGTTGTAAAATTTTACACTTGATTGTCACAAATCTATTGAAGTATTCAGTTTACAATATTGTCAATTATCATTTATAATAAACATTGAAATATTGTGTCGCTACAAAAAGGAGGGAATCGACATGGCTAATATGTATAAAGTTTTAGCATTCTGGACAGGTATTTTCGCCGTAATGTTCTACCTTGGCGATATGGTCGAGGTTTCGCTATTATTTGTTGGTAATTCGGTATTATTCTTATTATTAGGCTTCTTAAACCTTTCAGAACGCATGTACATGTACATTTTCGGAGCATATTTGACAATATTCTTTGCTGGTTTCACTTATTACACGACATTTATACACGTACCTGGTGCGGGACATTAATAATGGACAGCAAAAAAGCATCGGAGATATCCGATGCTTTTTTATTTTGCCCAAATTAAAATCCATGCAGAAACGGATTTGAATCCATCTCATGGGCAGGTGTTGTATAAGGGCCATGGCCTGGATAAATAATAAAGTCATCAGGCAGCACAAGCAATTTCTCATGAATGGATGAAAGCAACACTTCCATGGAACCGCCGAGGAGATCCGTCCGGCCGATGCTTCCTTGAAACAGTGTGTCGCCCACAATGGCAAATCCATCTTCCTTAAAAATATAGGAAATGCTTCCTGGTGAATGGCCAGGGGTAAATACGGCTGAAAACCTCATGCCGGCCACTTCAAACGATTGTTCTTTGTCGATGATTACATCAGCCGGTTGCAAACGATAGGTTGGCAATGCCGCATATTTTCCGGACCCGTTTTTATTTGGATCCATCAACCAATCCTCTTCTTCTTTATGGATGTATACAGGGATATTGAAAGCTTCCCTTACTTCATCCACAGCGCCAATATGGTCAAAATGGGCGTGAGTCAAAAAGACCGCCTTTGGTCGCAACTGTTGGGCTTGTATGGCCGAAATGATTCTATCCCCCTCTTCACCGGGATCAAAAATGATGCAATCTTTCGCTTCATTGCTCACGATGTAGCAATTCGCCTGCACAGGTCCGACAGTCAATATTTTCACATCCAACAATTTCATCACCTCTAGCGTATTATACAATGGTTTGGAAAAAATGAACATTCCGAAACCATTTGAATTCCATTGATGAAATAATTTATGTTGTTCAAATAAACGTCACTTTTTAACCTCGACATTTTATGACCGTTGCTATAAAATAGAGTAGGAATATTCTTTTACCGACATACTCTGTGGATGTCGAAAGGAGTGTAATATTTTAATGAACTTATTAATGGTTTTATTTGGTTTAATTGCAATTCTTTCATTAGTTGCTGCATTCCGCGCAATCAAAGCGAAAAATGTACTCGCTATCATTTTTGGACTTGCTTCTGGTATAGTTTTTGGTTGGTTTGTAATCATGACTATCGTTCACCAAGGCTATCCACCAGCAATATAATGAAAGTATAAAAAACGAGGTACATAAAGTATCTCGTTTTTTATTTGCCAAAATAAAAAAGGGATAACCTGGAATGTACCAAGCTATCCCTTTTTATTATTTCACAGCATCTGATAATAAATTTCCTGTTTCTTCATCATAGAATCTTAACAAGTCGCCATTGATAATCTTGTCAGAATACTCAAGTTCTTTCTGTGCCCGCTCAATATATGGCTTACAACCTTGAATATCCGTTTCTTCCCCTGTTGCACGATCGAAACATGTTTCATCCGCATATACGTATTTATCTGTTACAAATCGGCCGTCACGGAAGATGACAAAGTCTTCATGTTCGTCAGAGAACAAATCGGCGCCCAATTGCATGTCGTTTGAAGTATCGATGCCCAACAAGTGTAAAATGGTTGGTCTTAAGTCCATTTGGCCTCCGACTTTATCGATGACTTTTCCATCCCCTGATCCAGGAATATGGATAAACAACGGAACAGATTGCAATAAAGCCGTATCATATGGCGTAATTTCATCTTTGCCCAAATACATGGCCATCGCTTTATTATGGTTTTCTGAAATACCATAGTGGTCGCCATACATGACAATGATGGAATTGTCGTACAGACCTTTTTCTTTCAATTCTTCAAAGAAAGATTTCAATGCTTCATCCATGTAACGAACTGTTTGGAAATAACGGTTCAATGTACCTGAATTTGAATTATATTCAGGAATGATTTTATCTTCTTCATCCAATGTGAATGGGAAGTGGTTTGTTAAAGTAATCATCCGTGTATAGAATGGCTGTGGTTGTTCAGCCAATAATTCCACAGATTGTTCAAAGAACGGAATATCTTTTAATCCCCAGTTCACTGAGTTTTCATCGTTGACATCATAGTAAGTAATATCATAGAATTTTTGCATTTTCAATGATTGGTACATCATGTCACGGTTCCAGAAGGATTTGTTGTTGGCGTGCATGACGCTAGTGTAATAACCATTTTTCCCGAGTTTTTCAGACATGGAGTTGAATGTGTTTCCGCTGTGTGTAAAGAATACGGCACCGCGGTCCAACCCGAACAATGAGTTTTCCAAAATGAACTCGGCATCACTCGTTTTTCCCAGCCCTGTTTGATGATAGAAATTGCTGAAATAATACGTATCTTTATCGTGAATCAAAGAATTCAAGAACGGTGTCACTTCATAACCATTCATGTCATTTTGCAACACAAAGTTTTGCAATGATTCAAGCTGGATCACAATCAAATTTCGACCTTTGTATTTGCCAAACATATCTTCGTTCACAGCAGCCTGGTTGGCTTGAACATAGTTGTCCACTTCCACCAATTCGCTTCCATCGGCAAGAGCGCGTTGAGCGGAAGATTTGGATTGAATATAAATATCATACAAATGGTAATTATAAGTTCCGATGTTTTTCACAAGCAATTCGCGGTCGAAGCTTCGAGTCAATAGTTGCGGACGCTCTGTTTCGGCAAGTCCCAAATTTAAAAACAGCACTGCCAAAGCCAAAACGAAATAAGCTCGACGAACATTTTTACGCACACTATAGGAACTTCCGAGTTTCGGTATATATTTCACGGCGATCAGGATAATTAATACGTCGATGAAATATAATAAATCCTTCAAGTTAAGAATTTCAGCAACGGATGTTCCCAATTCCCCAAAGTTGCTTGTTTGGAATAGCACCGGCAACGTGATGAAATCGTTGAAGAATCGATAAAAGGCAACGTTTCCGAATAACACAATGCTTAACAGGATGCTCGTGCCGATAATCCATCGATTCCGGGCTTTTTCCGTTTTGAAAAATAAAGATAATCCGTAAGCAAATAATAAAAAGCTGAGTGGATTTATAAATAAAATGAATTTTTGCATTCCATTTTCCAAATCAAATTCAAAGCTGGTTCGATAAACGATTGCAGTTTTAATCCAAGTCGCTAAAATGGCAATGATTAAAATTGAATGTTTCGGCCATTTCCATGACTTCATGTTATATCCCCCTTTTGATGGTTTAAAGAACCCCAGAACAAAATTTACATAATCTTCATATATTCCAATTTAAACAAATAATATCTTAATCCTTTTTTTACTATTAATCAATGAAAAGCAATACCTAAAATTAAAGAATACCTAAAATTAAAGAATATGTGTTATGAAAATTATATATTACCTTCCTTCCGCTTTTATCCATAAATATTTACGTATTTTTTACAAAAAGGTTCCCAAAAAGAAAACACAGTGGATTTTCCACTGCCACATTGGAAGAACGACTTAACAAGTCTAAGTCTTTTAACCATAATAGTCAATCATGATTTTCTTCTATTTTTAGCAATTCTTAATATTTCACGTTCATTTTTCTCTCTTCTTCCAATTTAATTTCATTTCGGATGATCAATAAGGCGGATTGGTATTCCTTTACATCCAAAATTTGCGACTTATATAACTCACGAATCTCATCTTCCATCATCATCAGGTCGCCAATACGATCCCCTGTATAAATGAACGATCCATATTGTCTCAACAAATTCCGAATATCAAGGATTGTCTTCATTTTGCTCCCTCCGATTGTGTTCGCAATTTATAACCGATTTTTCAGTAATGATTATATCGACCGGTATATCATGTGATTCCTTTGGCAATTCGTCAACAATCTGCAAATGAAAGGCCAGTGAGATAAAACGCCCGCTACATTTTGGCAAATAGCGGTCATAATAACCCCCTCCATATCCGATTCGATACCCTTTTGCATCGAATACGATTCCCGGAACAATCATCAAATCGATTTCTTCGGGAGAGACGTAAACCGTCTGGGAAGGGATCGGCTCCTCCAAATCCATATAAACCGTTTCCAGTTGGCTGAAACTTGTAATTTCATAAAAATCCATCGTGCGGCTTTCCGGATTGCATTTCGGTACAGCCACCCGCTTTTCCAAACGCCATAATTCTTCAATAATCTTGCGGGTTTCGACTTCAGGCGGCTTTGAAATCGTAATCGCTACCGTTCCGCATTGCTTGAGGAAGGGTTCGTTCATCAATCGTTCTTTAATCATCGATGAATATTTATGATAAGTTTCATTGGACAATTCGCTCAAAGCCGATTTTATCGTTTTTCGCCATTCTTTTTTGTTCAAACATCATCAATCCTTTTCGTATACATAAAAAGCCAAAACCGTAAATGGTTTTGGCAA
This sequence comes from Ureibacillus sp. FSL W7-1570, assembly GCF_038593265.1. Taxonomy (GTDB): domain Bacteria; phylum Bacillota; class Bacilli; order Bacillales_A; family Planococcaceae; genus Ureibacillus; species Ureibacillus suwonensis. Next base: position 495,139 of record NZ_CP151979.1, on the reverse strand, counting down.
AAAAATTACTTCGTTTCACGGTGAAGAGTGACTTTCTTCTCGCGAGAGCAATATTTTTTAAGTTCAAGACGTTCTGGATTGTTGCGTTTATTTTTTGTTGTAATATAATTACGTTCTCCGCATTCTGTGCAAGCTAAAGTAATATTTACACGCATGATTAACCCTCCCACTCTATATCATGAATTGTAATATATGCAATGATTTATACGACTAAGTCATTATATCATAAATTGAAAAAAAATCTAGCATCATTTATTAATTAACAGCCTTATGTTAAAATAATTGAAAAACGGATTAGTTCGGAGGAACGACTGTGGAACTGTCAACAATACTGATCATCATTGGTATTATTTCTATTATTGCATCCTTTTTCCTAAAAGATACATCCAAAAAATTAGAACGGGATGTCGAAGAATTGTCGATTCAATTTTATCAAGAAATGAATGGAATCAAAAGAAGATTAAAGGCGGTTGAAGAAGAACTGCTGCTTGAACCTTCATTCCAAGTGAAGCCGGCAAAAAAACCTGTACCGGCGCAACAGCAAAATATACAAAAGCAAACGTCGAATAAACCGATTAATCAAATTCTGGTGCAACAGGTGATCGAGCTGAATAAGCAAGGTTACCCAATTGAGGAAATATGCAAATTGTCCACATTATCGAAAGAACAAGTACTTCACATTCTTAAATCTGGAGGTCAATCATGAAACGGTCGACTTTGCGCGGGTTCGGCATTGCTTGCATTTTGATCGGCATCCTTTATACCGGAATGGACCGTTTGCACCCGGCCGAATCCACATCAGGCGAAATGGAACAATATGAGGAAAAAATCGCCCAGCTGGAGTCGCAATTAAAAGAAGCGAAACAGCAACTGAAACAATATGAAAAGCAAACCTCTTCCAATGAAACAAACGAATCAGGCGGTAAGGATCAAACCCCTTCGCAAGAAAGTGCACCTGAAAATGAACAGAAAGATGTAAAAGAGGGGACTTTATACATATATGCCGGACAAACACCATATGAAATCGCAAAAAAATTGAAGGATATGGGCATTATCAAAAATGCCGTTGAGATGGAACTGTTTTTGGCCCAGCCGGAATACGCCCGTTCCATTCAGATCGGGCAATATCAAGTGAATTCGTCCATGTCCATTGAAGAAATCGCGAATTTGATCACCCGGAAATCGGATTCATGACGCATTAACCCTGAACAGATGAAGTTGAATCTGTTTGGGGTTTATTTTTGAAAAAATCACGGATGAATTCCGCAAACTGGATGACCGCTCCGCTCATATACCGATTATTCAAATAACTTAGGCCGATTTCCCTTTTGCAATCTTTTGCATCCACTTTGATAATATGTACATCATATTGGTCAAGCCCTTTGATCAGCGGAATCAAAGAAACCCCCAAACCGCTTTCAACCAATCCGGCGATGGTGTGCACTTCCTCCCCTTCGAAGGCCACATTCAATTGAAACCCTTCTCTCCGAAACACTTCATCCACATATTTGCGCAATGAATTCCCTTTTTTGATGGAAATGAACGGCTCTTCAGCAAATTCGGCAATTTTCACCTTTTTTCGCGATTTTAGGGGATGCTGTTTGGGCACAATCAGATACAACTCTTCCTCCCATAATTTTTCCCAATGAACGTCTTTGCTCGTTTCCAGAGAAGAAACCAGACAAAGATCCAGCTCCCCCATCTCCAATCTTTTCATGATGGCGCTCGAATTGCTTTGGGTCAACTGAAAACGCATATGAGGGAATTGCTTCTTCGCTTTTGTCATCAAAGAAGGGATCACTTCTAGCCCCAATGTATGCATAAAGCCTAAAGAGACCTCTCCATAATTCGGTGAAACAAGATTCGCCAAGTCTTCCTTCGCCCGCTCGATTTCTTTTAAAATAATGTTGGTCCGTTCAAGGAAAAACTTCCCGTAACGGTTTAATTTAATGGAACGCCCATTTCGGTCGAATAATTCCACCCCTAAATATTCTTCCAACATGGAAATCGATTTGCTTAAAGCGGGCTGGCTGACATGCAATATTTCAGCTGCCCGGGACATATTTTCGTACTTTGCCACGGTTTGAAAATAAATGAGTGAATGAATATCCAATGCTCCAATCCCCTTATAACTTTTTTTCATACTTCCTAGTAAAAATATAGCATGAAAATGAAAAAAGCGCCCACGAAAAATCGTGGACGCTGTGCATTCCTCAACAATATAAAAATGAATCAAAGCGCCAAAAATAAATCAACCAAAGTCAAATCATTTTCCCATTCTGCAGTGACTCGTTATCTCCCAATTCATCAAAACCCTTCCTCTGCAATCTTTTTAAGGATTCATCTCTAAGTCCGTTATGCTTTTTCCAAAATCCGGCGCTTAGGATTTTCCATCCTTTTCATAGTCCCTACCTTTTTTTGCTTTCCTATGAGGAATGAAACGCTAGCTTTTTAATCATTCACGAAAGAATGGATCATCCCTTTCACGGTACCTTGAAATTCATCCAAACTTTCTTATAACCAAAAGTTATAAAAAAGATAAAAACTATAAAATTACGATTTGAGGAAATCCCCTTTATAATGAACATAAAAACGTTTGTTCAAAAAAATGTCAAAATTTAAAGAGGCGAAGAACCATGTATATTCAAAAAGGAACCCGGGAGTTTCGATTGGCGAATCTGGCATTATTTGCGGCTGGATTTATCATTTTTGCCAACCTTTATATTACCCAACCCGTCTTTCCTCAATTTTCCGAGGAATTTCATGTTTCACCGGCTGTGGCGAGCCTTTCCTTATCCACTGCCACTGTTGCCCTGTCCATCAGCCTGATCTTTTTTGGTTCCTTATCGGAAGCCTGGGGGCGCAAACGGCTGATGACCTTTTCCATCTTTGCGGCATCACTGCTTACAATCGCGCTTGCTTTCTCCCCTTCCTTTGAAATCCTACTATTATTAAGGATCATTCAAGGCATTGTGTTTGCAGGGATTCCTGCCATCGCAATGGCCTATTTGGGGGAGGAAATGGATCCTTCCAGTCTCGGTGTTGCCATGGGGCTATATATCAGCGGAAATTCCGTAGGCGGCCTGAGTGGACGGATCATTATGGGAACGGTGACCGATTTGTTTTCTTGGAAAATTGGCATGCTTTCTTTGGGCATTTTAAGTTTATTGGTCAGCATCTATTTCGTATGGGCATTGCCGGCATCAAGGCATTTTGAACCCAAACCGTTGCAATTGAAATCTTTAACGAAATCATTATTCACTCATTTAAAAGATCCGGGCCTGCTTTGCCTTTTTGGCATCGCCTTCACCTTGATGGGCGGTTTCGTCACATTATACAACTATATCAGTTATAAACTGTTAGGCGAACCGTACAATTTGAGCACAACCATCGTCGGCTGGATTTTTATCGTCTATTTGGTGGGCACCTTCAGCTCCGCCTGGTTCGGCAGTTTATCCGATCAATTCGGCCGCGGAAAAGTGCTTTTTGCCGGCATCCTCATCATGCTGTCAGGTGCCCTATTAACATTACCGGTTCCATTACTCATAAAAATTTTGGGACTCATTGTTTTTACATTCGGCTTTTTCGGTTCCCATTCCATAGCCAGTTCCTGGGTCAGCCATCGGGCGAAGAAAAATAAAGCCCAAGCCTCCTCCCTTTACTTGTTCTCCTATTATTTCGGTTCAAGCGTGGGCGGTACAACCGGGGGCGTTTTCTGGTCGTTATTCGGATGGAATGGCGTCATCGCATTTATCAGTGCGTTTATCACCCTTTCTCTGCTGCTAGCTGTTATACTTAACTTAACAAGTCGCAGATCCAACAATGAACAGTGAAAGCGGGGGCAGCTTATGGAAATTTACGATATTGAAGTGACAACAGCAGGAGGAGAAACGTATCCTTTAAGCCGTTACAAAGGGCAGGTCATGTTAATCGTCAACACAGCAACCCATTGCGGCTTTACTCCTCAATTTGAAGAGTTGGAAAAACTTTATCAAAAATATAAGGACCGGGGATTTGTCGTTTTAGGTTTTCCTTCCAATCAATTCAAGCAGGAACTATCATCGGCAAAAGATGCGGAGGAGGCTTGCCGCCTGAATTACGGTGTCACTTTCCCCATCCATGAAATCGTTGCGGTCAATGGGGAAAATGCCCACCCACTGTTTCAATTTTTGACAAGCCAAAGCAAAGGGGTTTTAGGTTCCAAAGTGAAATGGAATTTTACAAAATTTTTGGTGGATCGGAACGGAAACGTTGTTGCCCGATTTGCGCCGATCGATAAACCTTCCAAGTTCGAAAAGGAAATTGAAAAATATTTATAAATAAGAAAGGGACGCCATCTGAATGCGTCCCCTTTTTTCATATCATACACCCGCCAAGAAAGCTTCCATCAATTTTGTTCCCTCAGGTGTCCCTATCGACTCGGGATGGAATTGCACCCCGTAAACCGGATACTGTTTATGTTGGATGGCCATGATTTCCCCGTCGTCTTTTGATGTGGCAACAACCTCAAACTCTTCACTCAATGACGATGGTTCAATCACCAATGAATGATAACGCATCACTTCCACCTCGTTATCAAACTCTTTGAACAAACCTTTACGTTCATAATTTAATAAGGAAGTTTTTCCATGCATGATCCGATTGGCCTGCACAATTTCCCCGCCAAATGCGGCCCCGATGATTTGGTGGCCCAAACATACGCCAATCATCGGAATATCCTTGTAAAGTTCTTTCACAAGCTGCACGCTTTGGGGAATCTCATCCGGATTTCCCGGGCCCGGTGATAATACAATCGCTTCAGGATGTAAAGAACGGATTTCCTCAATGGTGATGTCATCATAGCGGACGACTTTGACCGCTTTTCCCAAAGCGGCAATTTGCTGATATAAGTTGTATGTGAATGAATCATAATGATCGATTAATAAAATCATCGCTCTACCTCCAACAACGCCTTCATTTTATTGATCGTTTCCTCATATTCAGACTCAGGAATGGAATCATACACAATGCCTGCTCCAGCTTGAACGTAGGCTTTGCCGTCTTTCACAATCATCGTGCGGATGGCAATGGCCAAGTCCAGATTGCCGTTTATGGAAATATATCCAATCGCTCCTGCATAAATCCCCCGTTTCTGTTGCTCCAGCTCATTGATGATTTGCATGGCCCGGATTTTTGGGGCGCCGGAAACCGTTCCTGCAGGCAAACAGCTCGTCACCACATCCACCACATGAACATCATCCCTTAATTCGCCAATCACTTCTGAAACGATATGCATCACATACTTATACCGTTCAATTTTCATATATTTCGAAACTTGCACAGTGCCTATTTTGGATACACGGCCGAGATCGTTTCTTCCTAAATCCACAAGCATCCGGTGTTCTGCCAATTCTTTTTCATCGTTCAACAGGATTTGTTCAAGTCTTTCATCTTCTTCCTTCGTTTTTCCTCGAGGTTTCGTTCCAGCGATTGGATTGGTTTTGATGATGCCATCCGTAATTTTCACTAAGCTTTCAGGAGAAGTTCCAAGAATCGTATAGTCATCAAATTCCAAATAATACATATAAGGCGAAGGATTGGAAGTGCGCAAACGGCGATATAGAGAAAATGGATTTCCCTCAAAATTGGACGTAAACCGTTGGGATGGTACAACTTGGAAAATATCGCCCCGTTCAATATATTTTTTGGCCTGATTCACCATTTTTACGAAGGTCTCTTTATCGATGGATGGCTGAAACTGAATTTCGCATTTTTCAACATCCATCAAACTAGGACCATTTTTCAGCTGTTCTTCAATGTCGCTGATGTATCCATTCAACTCTTCTTCCGTTTTGCCTTCAGAAAAAAGATCAATGGCCACGATAGCGACTTTTTGCAGTAAATGATCGATCACAATAAAACGATCATAGAAGAGCAGATGCACATCCGGCATATTTAGTTCATCCGGCAATACATCACCGATCTTTTCATTATAAAAAGCCGTGTCGTAACTAATGTATCCGATTGCGCCGCCAAAAAAGGAAAAAGGAAATGGTTCCTTTGAAACCGGGAGTAATTCTCTTAATTTTTGGAAGACGGTGCCTTCCACCTTCTCTTCCTCCCCATTTTTCTTAAACAAATAATGTTGGTTATCACCGATCAGTTCCGCAATCGGATCAAAGGCGATAAAGGAATATCTTCCGCTTTCTTCATGTTTGGCGGCTGATTCAAACAACACTTTATTTCTGCCCTTTATGCTGAGAAAAGCAGAAATTGGGGTAACCATATCCCCTTGCAAAGTTTTCATTACATAATTGACTGTCTCCACTGTCATCTCAACTTTCTCCTCTCGACTCATCTATACTTAAAATAATAAAGGCTTCCCGACGTTAAAGGACGGGAAGCCGTGGTACCACCTTTATTGACATAAGAGACCTTATGTCCACTCATGTTGGTAACGCCAACGACACGCCAGCACCTACTGAAGGTTCAGCACTGGAGCTAGAAAACCCATTCGTATTACGGCTTGCGCTAGCTCGCACCAACCGCTAGCTCTCTTTTAGCAAATCCGTAATACTACTCTTTTTCATCATTGCTTCTCTATTATGTTGAAAATATTTTATTATAAATTTTTTGATTATTCAATAAAACTCTTTTGAAAAATTATCGTTCACTATATTATTTGCACATAACTTCAGTGATTCAAAGGCCGATTCACCTTTAACCGAAACGGCCGGAGATATAATCTTGCGTACGCTGGTCTTTTGGTGTTGAAAATATTTGTTCCGTACGGCCATATTCCACCACTTCCCCATTTAAGAAAAAGGCGGTTTTGTCGGAAATGCGGGCCGCTTGTTGCATATTATGGGTCACAATGATGATGGAATAATTCTTCTTTAATTCCAGTATCAGTTGCTCGATTTTTAATGTGGAAATCGGGTCGAGAGCAGATGTCGGCTCATCCATCAAAATCACATCCGGTTCGATCGCCAGGCATCTCGCAATACATAGACGCTGCTGCTGCCCACCGGATAATCCATAAGCGTTGTGGTGAAGCCGATCTTTTACTTCCTCCCAAATCGCTGCTTTGCGCAACGACTTTTCCACAATCTCATCCAGTATTTTTTTGTTTTTTATTCCATGGATTCTTGGACCGTATGCAATGTTATCGTAAATGGATTTCGGGAAAGGATTTGGCTTTTGAAAGACCATCCCGACTTTTGTGCGCAGTTCTTCCACTTCAAACCCTTCATCAAAAATATTGCGCCCCCGATAAAATATTTCACCACCCGTTTTCACTGCCGGAACAAGCTCCACCATGCGGTTCAATGATTTAATAAAGGTGGATTTCCCGCAGCCGGACGGACCGATGATGGCCGTCACTTCATTTTCATTGATGGCCAAATTGATTTCTTTTAACGCATGATGTTTGCCGTACCATAGATTAAAATGGTTCGTACGGAATACCGAAATCCGCTCGATGGAATGTAAATTTTGACGCTCACCCGGATTCTCCATTATTCCGATACCGCCAGTCTTCTTTTCCATTTTGATTACCGTTTGCACCATATTTTCCCACATCCTCAATATCGTTTTTGGAATTTATTTCGGATATACACCGCAATTGAATTCATCAAGATGAGGACCATCATCAAAACGATGATTCCTGCGGCGGCCACATGCTGAAACTCTTCTTGGGGGCGCTTTGCCCAATCGTAAATTTGCAACGGCAAAGCGGTAAATTCACTCAATAAGCTGTCTGGCAAGAAATGTACAATTACCGGGATTCCAATGACGACCAATGGAGCTGTTTCCCCGATAGCACGGGATAACGCCAAAATGCTTCCCGTCAGAATTCCGGGGATGGCAGCCGGCAGCACCACACGGCTGATGGTCTGCCATTTCGTCGCCCCCATCGCATAAGAAGCTTCCCGCTGCTCATTCGGAACGGCCCGGATCGCTTCCTGTGCAGCAACGATAATGATGGGCAGAATCAATAAACTCATCGTTAATCCTGCTGCCAGGACACTTTTTCCTAAACCGAACATCCGTACAAAAATCGTTAAACCCAATAAACCGAAAACAATGGAAGGTACACCAGCCAAGTTGGAAATATTGGTACGAATCAAATCATTTAATTTATTTTTCTTCGCATATTCTTCCAGATAAATTGCTGTAGCCACTCCGAGAATAATGGAAGTTGGAGCCACAACGAGCATCAACAAGATCGAACCGATGAAGGCAGCTTTTACTCCCGCTTTTTCAGGGAAACGGGAAGCATACTGATTAAAGAAATCCCAATCGAAGTATCCGATTCCTTGTAAAACTATTCTTCCTACTAATACGACAAGGATGAATAAGGCAAACATCGTCGCAAGGAAAAAAATCCTTTTCCAAACTTTATTCCATTTCAAACGGGTTTGTATACGCTTCATTACGATTGTCTCATCGGTATATTTCACCATGTCAATATTCCTCCCTGAAGCGTTTCGAAATATAGTGGGCGACCAGATTCATCATTAATGTGAAAATAAATAAGGTAAATCCAACCGCATACATCGAATAATAGATCGTTGTTCCAAAACCGGCATCCCCTGAAGAAACTTGCACGATATAGGCCGTCATGGTCTGGATGGAACCGGTGATGTTAAAATCGAAAGTCGGTGTAGCACCCCCTGCAAGGGAGACAATCATGGTTTCGCCGATTGCCCTGGATATTCCCAATACGATGGATGCCATAATACCGGATAACGCTGCAGGCAGGACGACTTTTAATGAGACTTCGAGCTTTGTCGCCCCAAGTGCAAGTGCTCCTTCCCGAATGCCATTGGGCACGGAACTCATGGCATCTTCTGACAAAGAAATGATGCTCGGCAATATCATAATCCCCACCACAATCCCCGGACTGAGCGCATTGAATAACTTCAACGACGGAATGATGGTCTGCAATACCGGCGTGACAAAGGTTAATGCAAAGAAACCATAGACGATGGTTGGAACCCCTGCCAGCACTTCCAAAATCGGTTTTATGATCCGACGGGTCCGGTCCGTCGCATATTCAGTTAAATAAATGGCGACCGCCAATCCAAGGGGGACTGCCACAGCAATTGCGATGATAGTGACTTTTAACGTTCCCAAAACGAGCGGCAAAACACCGAAAGTTGGGTTGCTTCCGGAAAATGGGTACCATTCCGTACCGGATAAATACTCAACGATGGAAACCCTTTTGAAAAATTCTATCGTTTCAAAGATCAATGTGAATACAATTCCCAATGTGGTGATCACTGAAATGAGTGCCGCCATGATAAAGAATAAAGGCATCCCTTTTTCAATGATGTTTTTGAACGTTCTTTTTTGGTTCTTCGCTATCAATTGTTGGATTGATTGTCCGTTTCCTGACCTTTGCACCATTCATCCCCCCTTTTTGTTTGCGCAGGAAAAGTGCGGGATTCCTTCCACCCGAAACATTCCAAACAATCATTTTAATTCTTCCAACCTTTTTAGCCCTTCTTCGTATTTCTCATCCGGCAATCGAACATAACCGACCGCTTCTGCCATATCCCCCGCGTTTTCCAATGAAAATTTCATAAAATCAAAGAAAGCTTTATTTTCTTTGACTTTCCCATCATTGACAAAAACATATAATGAACGCGAAAGCGGAATGTATTCCCCATTTTCGATGGTTTCGTTGGTTGGTTCCACACCATTGACACTAACGGCTTTTAGTTTGTCTTTATTTTCCAGGTAGTAAGCATAGCCAAAAAATCCAATCGCATTTTTATCAGAAACAACGCCTTGAACAATCACATTGTCGTCTTCCGATAATTGTGCTGAGCGGACCAAATCTTCTCCATCCAAAATGATTTCATCAAAGTAGTCAAAGGTGCCTGAGTCTGTTCCCGGCGCATAGTATACGATTTCTTCATCCGGCCATGATGGATCGATATCTGACCACTTTTTCTTAGTTCCGTCTTCAATCCAAATTTTTTTCAATTGATCGATCGTCAAATCAGTGGCCCAGTCGTTCTCCGAATTCACGACAACTGTAATCCCGTCATAAGCAATCTCAAATTTCGTATATTCAATGCCCGCATCCTTCAAAGCCGCCGCTTCTTCCTCTTTAATATCCCGTGACGCGTTCGAAAAATCCGTTTCACCGGCAATGAATTTTTCAAAACCTCCGCCGGTTCCTGATACACCGACAGAGACTTGTACATTCGGTTGCACAGCAGCATATTCTTCCACCAGCGCTTCTGTAATCGGGGCGACTGTCGATGATCCATCCCCCATCACGGAACCTGTGATTTGTCCTTCTCCGTTTTCCTTTTGTTGTGCCGAATTGCCTGAGTTTTCAGCTTCTTCATTGGAAGTCCCTGCACAAGCTCCCAATAATAGAGCCGAACCTAAAACGGCCGTCAATGATACGTATTTCCATTTTTTCATCCTCGATCTCCCCCATCTTTCATCCAGTTTTCCTTACATTTCCCACTTTATCGTCCGTTTATTGAAAGGATATAAACCCAATGTTAAGAAATTGTAAATTTCGAAACTTTAATAAAAGAATAAAGCGGTAGGAATCCGGGGAAACATGGCAAATAAAAAAACCGCAGCAATCGTGCTGCGGCCAATTATTCATTGACAACTTTTTCTTCTGTATCTTCATCAATTTTTTCGTCCGTTGTTGGAGGTAATATTTCTTTGTTGACTGTTTGATCAGTGATTTTGTTACTTTCATATTTATATTTTAATTCGAAATACTTATCCAATATTTCACGGGCAATTTGGTTATTGTAGGATGTATAAGTATCGCCTGTCGTCACCCATGGAATCACTACGGCATAAGCAACTTCCGGATTTTCATAAGGCGCAAAGCCAACATGGGTCAACGTTATTGTACGAGTTCTCCATTTTTCCCGCAAAGGTCCATAGTAAACAACCTCCGCTGTACCTGTTTTCCCCGCTGCTGTATAAGGAGCATTGGCAAATGCAGTGCGGGCTGTCCCTTGATTGCCGACATATACTCTGCGTAGCCCTTGTTTCACATAATTGACTTCATCTTCGGGATTTGAAAGCCGGTTCAAGATTTTCGGTTGAACTTCTTCAACAAGGGGACCCAACGTTTTTCCATCTTCAGATGGCTCCCGGACTTCTTTCAATAGTCTTGGCTGTACCCGATATCCGCCATTGGCAATCGTTGAAATATATTGGGCCAATTGCAAAGGCGTATACGTATCAAACTGTCCGATTGCCAAGTCCAATATTTTACCTGGCGTATCCATCTCTCCTTGGAATCCTGCGAATTCATTTGGCAAATCGATTCCTGTTCTAACGCCAAGACCAAATTCGGCATAGCCGTTTCTCATTCTTTGCAAAGTATCGTCTCTTAATGATTTCAACGACATATTATACCGGTAATTAAGTCCGCCGATTTTCATGGCAACTTGGAACATATAGGAGTTTGAAGAACGTTCCAATGCTGTCAAATCATTCATTGGAATACTTCCCGATCTGTTAAAGATGGAACTTTTGGGATCTGTTCCGGCAAGTTTGATCGGTTGGTCGATTAATCTCGTACCCGGTTTAACGACCCCTTCTTTATACCCCATCAATAAAGTGGCTGCTTTTACAGTCGACCCCACTTCATAAGCCGTTGTAAATGTGCCGTAGGAATAATCTGCTACATATGTTTTTCCTGTATCAGGGTCCTTCTCAATTTTTTTGCCGACCATTGCAAGGATTTCGCCGGTCTTCGGATTCATCATGACATAGAAAGCGCGATCTAATAGGGAAGAGCCGCCTTTCGATTTCGCTTCAAGCAATTTTTGTTCCACAATTTTTTCCGCTGCTGCCTGCAATTCAATATCGATGGTTGTGACTAAATCCTTTCCTGGTTCACCATCGAAGGTTGTAACCGTATCAATCACTTCGCCTTTTCTGTTCGTAATATTTTTCACGACAGATTTTCGGCCTTGCAGCAATTCTTCATATTGGGATTCAAAATAACTTTCCCCTACCCGGTCATTACGGGAATAATCACGGGCCAAATAATGATATAATTGGGATTTCGGAATCCCTTTGCTTGGAACTGTTGTTCTGCCCAAAACCGCCAACGAGCTCAATTTAACCCTTTTCCAATCGGTTGTCGTATTGACTCCCGGCAATTCGAATAACCGTTCAGAAACGCGGGCAAATTCTTCATCGGATACATTTTCGCTTTTGATAATCTGTGGCGATAAATTATATCCTGAAGACATTTCACGGTAAATCGCCAACACTTCCAAATCAAAATCGGAAAGCTCCGCCAATTCTTCGTCCGTGATACGGTCTCTCACCAGCTGATCTATTTCAGCTTGCGCTTCTTTATCGTCCTCAAATTTTTCCCTTATTTTCTTTTCTTCCTCTTTGGATACTTTCTTATAGGCTTTTTCTTTATTTTTCATAATCCAGAAATCTTTTTTGTCGCGAAGGGTTACCCGATTGGTCGGTTGGTCGATCAACTTCGCCAATTTCTCAGCCACTTCAATCATTTCTTCTTGTTTGGTGTTTGGAAATTTTGTATATGTAATGGCATTTTGGGGCTCATTATCGACCAGAATTCTTCCGTACCGATCGTAAATTCTTCCACGGGGTGAACTCGTATTAACCGATACTTCCTCCGTTCTTTGCACTTCCAGAACGTATTCTTCCCCTTTAACAATTTGCAAATAACCTAAACGCAATATTAAAATCGAGAACAAAATAAAAATCGAAATAAACAGAACGTTCATTCGAAATGAAAGGCTCGTACGAGAATCTCCTTTGTTGTTTGATTTCTTTAACAGCTTCCGCATCGGCACCCTCCTTTTCAACGAAGCTCATCCATGCTCTTTAGTATAGCACTTTACCTTTTGATTAAAAAGAAAATTCCTTCAGCATTTGTGACGGTTCCTATATTTTAAAGGTTTCATTTCAAACAAAAAGAGAGGAGTTTTTCTCCTCTCCGCATAAACCCTTTGGCTTATTTTATTAATTGATCCACATTCTCAATTGGCATCGGTTTATAGAAATAAAAACCTTGGGCTGTCGGACATTCCATTTTATGTATTAATTGGAGTTGTTCCCTTGTTTCTATTCCTTCAGCTACTGTATGCAACCCCATATTTTTTGCCATTTGGATGATCGACTGGACAATGATTCTTCCTTTATCATCATGCACTTTATTCACAAAGTTCCGGGCAATTTTAATTTCGGAAATGGGAAGATTCATCAAATAGCTTAATGATGAAAACCCGACTCCGAAATCATCGACAGAATTTTCAAAACCAAACTTCTGCAAACTTTGCAATATCGAGTTTGCCCGTTCAATATCAACCAAACAAATGCTTTCTGTAATTTCCAGTTTCAAATATTTCGGGTCAATACCATATAGATTTGTCAACCCGATTAAATCTTCAACAAATGTCGGTGTGTAAAAATGGGAAGGTGAAATATTGACCGCCACTTGATATAAACGCTGATTTCTCTCTTTTCTCTTTCTGAGCCATTGAAGAACTTGTTCAATGATAAGGGAATCGAGCTCTTTGATTTGCCCCAGAGATTCCGCCACTTCAATAAATACGGTGGGTGAAACAACCCCCAACAGTTTGGAATGCCATCTGGCAAGCGCTTCGAAGCCTTCCACTTCACCGGTTCCAATTTTCACTTTTGGCTGCAAATGCACAGCGATTTCCCTATTTTGAATTGCCCGAATCAACTCGTTTTGAAGTTCCATTGTTTTTTCAATTTCGATTCCATACTCTTCTTTGTAAGATACAATGGTATTGCCGGGGGATTTTTTGGCCACATTCAAGGCAATATCCGCAAAATGCACCAATTCATGGATATTCCCTGTGAAATAACTTAATGAGACCACGCCAATATTGAAAGAGATAAATAACTCCATTTGATTAATAATAAATGATTGGTTCTTTATTTCTGACAATTTTTTTGTATAATGCTCAATTTTATCCTCATGGCAAATTCCGAAAACAATTAAAGATGCTTCGGAAGTTTTGGAAATGATGATTTCGATATCGGATAATTCGCTGCGTATCCTCTTTTCGATTTCCTTTTGCAATAAAGAGAGCTGGGCATTCTTTAAAAAATGGATGATTTGAAGGTAATTTGTCGGCTGTATCAACAACACAAAGCCCGTTGTATTCTTCCCGATTTTCTTCTGCAATTGATTTAAGAAAAATTCGTAGTCGGTTAATCCGGAAATTGGATCTATGTATTCCAGTTGATTTGGAATCTTATGATTCTTTTCATGAAAGATCATTACATCAAATATGTGGTTTCCTTCATCATCAAAAAACGGTTGACGCAATACATCAATCAACAAAGCACTTCCATCTTTCCTCCGGCATAACACTTCCCTTTTACTGTTCCAATCCGTGGAGCCAAACTGTAAAATAGATTCAAAGGTTTGATTTTTCACATCATCTGTTATGTATCCTGTTAATTCCGTAAATATGTTATTGGCATATAAAATACGATGATTAACAGTATCTAAAACGAGGAAGGCCGTTTGGAACTGTTCGCCGATTCTGCAAAGCCAAAAAAATAAATTCTCTTTTTCCAATTTCGTTTCTAGCACTCGATGTCCCCCTTCCAATTACACCTCCACCTATATATTATAGAAAAATATGAAAAAAAAGCTACTTTTTAGTAAGTGATTTTTCTTCAAATAAAAGAAAAAGCGGAACAAAACTTTGAAAAATAACAAAAATAAATTACAAAAGCAGATTAGATGATAATATTTTATAAAAAACTACAAAAAATTTTTTTATTATTTTTCCCAAAAAATTCATTTTTTATTGAAAATCAATGGCATTTTTGTGAACCTTCGCTTATTAAAAATTAGAAAAAATAAATTACCATCCATATTTGGATGATAATTTGTTTTCATGATATACCATGGCTATTAAATCATGATTCATATATAACATTATTCAAAAAAATTATAATTGAATAATTTTTGGGTCTTTCCCTTTTGAATTCATTATTTTTATTTGTGAAGGGACGATTTTTAATACCACCATGTTCGGATCATCCGGTCCATCAAACCAAAATCTTAACACTTTATTCCAAACTTTCTCCTTCATTCCTTCATCGGAAGACACTTCCACCCTGCCTTCAATTTCCAAGTAGGAATCTCCAAATCCTTTGCCGTCATAACCGATTAAAATGTGGGTATAAGGATTTTTTGAAAGTTCCTCCACTTTATGCGTGTCTTTTTTGGTAACTGTGTACAATGTAAAATTATCATTATAAAACGCCATATACCGGGAATGGGGCTTATCTCCCTCGATGGTCGCCATTGTCCCCACCAGATTATCATTCAATATTTTTTCTGCGATTTCTCGATCTGTTTTTGGCATAACAACCACTCCATCCGTTTTTTTATTTTTTAGTATTTCAAAAAATGATTGTTTTATGTGAATGTCATACAACTGGCAGCCAACTTTTTAAAAATTGTTCCGTTTTTGATCTGCCTAATTGGATCAAATGTTCCTTCGCTTCTTCGTCCAGGTCGAATTGGGTTGCATGGATGTGCTCCACCGGAATGAATATGATGTTCTTTTCGTGTCTTCTGGAAATGTAGCGGTTATCGTGGGCGTTCATCATGGCTTTAAACAATGCCTCAAATAAATTCAATCCGTTATTTATCTTTTGGGGAGGAATTTCCGCGGCTGGACTGCTGAGCTTCAGCCCCAATAAAGGACGGATCCTTTTCCCATTATCATAGATCCACAAAGGGAAATTGCTTAACACGCCTCCGTCGACAAAAACGGAATCCCCATTCCCATTGTTTAATCTTACAGGTTCAAAGAAAAATGGTATTCCGCAGCTCATTCTTAATGCCTTGGCGACCGAAAATTCTCTCCAATCTTTTCCATACAAATGCAGATCATCGGGAAGCACAATCATCCGGCCATTTGTTAAATCTGATGCAACGACTTTCAACGTATCGTGGGGCAAGTCTCCAAATGTATATACATCTTTCTCCGCCAGTTTTTTACACAACCATTTTTCAAGAGCTTTTCCTTTGTACAATCCTAATCGGACATAAAGATTGAGCCATTTCAAAAAGGGAAGAGTTTTAGAATATTTCGGCGGATCCAATAACGATTTCGTGTCCAATTCTTCCAGTGCCTTTTCGATCTCTTTTACTGTGTAACCCGCTGCGATAAAAGCTGCGACAATTGAGCCGGCGCTTGTTCCGGCTACCCTTTTAAAGGTGAATCCCTTTTCCGTCAACACTTGATAGGCACCGACAAAGGCAAACGCTTTTATTCCACCGCCTGAAAATACACCATCAATTTCCATGTACCCTCTCCCTTATCTTTCATTGTTATACTTTAAGAAAAGATAAGGGATTTTAGAACTTTTTATCGAGAAAAATCGAAAACAAGTATGAAAAAAATCGCAAGCCCATCGTACTTTTTTCTTGTAAGGCCTGCGATTTTCCTTAAACGTCTTTTATTCATTTAAGATGGACGGATTTTGCTTGCTGGACGGCTTTCCCTTATTTTCATTCTGGTTTTCTTTTTTTGCTTTCTCGTTTTGGCCGATTACATCTAAATCATCCGGGCTTAAATCATATCCGTAACCGTATTCTTCCCGGTCCAATGGTTTTTCTTTCTTCTTTGCCATATCGGTCACCTCCATCGGACTTAATTTGCCTCATCATGGCCGATTTATACTTTGAATGACCGATGAACGTAAAAAAAGGCGAACCCCAACAGGATTCGCCTTCTTCTTATGATTGAATCATATTATTTTTTCGCAGCTGCGTATTTTTCAGCTACAACGTCCCAGTTTACTACATTCCAGAATGCGGAGATGTATTCAGGACGACGGTTTTGATATTTCAAGTAATAAGCATGTTCCCAAACGTCCAAGCCAAGGATTGGTGTTTCACCTTCCATGTATGGAGAATCTTGGTTTGGAGTGGAAGTAACTTTTAATTCGCCGTTTTTGTCCACAACAAGCCAAGCCCAACCTGAACCGAAGCGGCCAGCTGCAGCTTTGGAGAATTCATCTTTGAACGCATCGAAGCTGCCGAATTTTGCATCGATTGCAGCTGCTAAATCACCTGCAGGAGCTTTTGCACCGCCAGGAGTCAAGATTTCCCAGAATAGTGAGTGGTTAGCATGTCCACCACCGTTGTTGCGTACCGCAGTTTGTTTATCTGCAGGCACTGCATCAAGATTTGAGATTAATTCAATCAAATCTTTATCAGCAAATTCTGTGCCTTCAACAGCAGCATTTAAGTTTGTCACATACGTATTGTGGTGTTTCGTATGGTGAATTTCCATTGTTTGTGCATCAATATAAGGTTCTAAAGCGTCATATGCATAAGGTAATTTTGGTAATTCAAAAGCCATGAAAATTTCCTCCTTTTATATAAATCAGTAATTTCTTACCTCTTCTATAAGATTATCAGAATAAAGATAGCCGTTCAATTATTACGCTCACCTGCTCAATGATTTTCAGACTTTTGACCGAAATTTGATCAACCCCAAAAATTCAGCCAACTTCACTATAACCTTATGAAGGGTTTTTTATACAATGAAATGCTTCATTAAAAAACAATCGCAATGATAAAGATGAGAATCATCACCAATTGAAGAATGCTTTTGGTGATCACGGATGTCAAAAAGCCGACAAGCGAACCGATCCCTGCCCGGACAGCTTGTGGGAAATCAGATCTTGCAACGATAAATTCCCCGAGCACCGCTCCAATGAAAGGGCCGATAATTATGCCCAAATACGGTATGATGAAAGGTCCAATCAACAACCCGATCGTGCTGCCCCAGAGGCCGGCTTTCGTGCCCCCAAACTTTTTTACACTGACAAGATTCGCTAAAGCATCCGCCATAAACAATAAAACCACGAACAATATTTCAATCAGCCAGAACCACCAGGAAAGTTCAGCAAAGGAGAAAAACAGCCCATACAAGATGAACCCGAACAATAAAAACAGCACTGATGGTATGACAGGATATAATAACCCTGCAAAGGCAATGATAAAACAAATGATAATCAACAACCAGGCCAGTATTTCCATCCTTTTCCCTCCATATCTTAACTGTATTTACGTAAAGATTTTGAAAAAGTTTCATTTCAACAAATTTGTCCATTTTTTCTTATTTCATGATAAACTTTCAATGGAGGAGAAGAAGATGGTCACACATATACAATTGTTCATAGACAGCCTATTTCAACCGAAAAAACTGGCAGCTTATCGTGTGCTGCCAATCGGCAAAGTGATTCAATACGTATTTATTTTGATTGCAATCGTAACGATATTTGCATTTATTCAATTTTTGACGGGCGTATCGGAAACGGCGATCCAATTCAAAGGATTGCGGCAATACGTCAAAGATATTCAATGGCTTCTTTATCCATTCGCACTTTTTTTATTATTTTTCACCTCTACCGTCCTGCTGTTTGTCAGAATTTCGATTTACGCGGCAATCGGGGCATTATTACTGAAATTGTTGAAACGGCGGGGAGAATATCGTCATATGTGGAGAACAACCGCTTTCGCCATTACTTGGTCAACCCTTCTTTCCATTCTATTTTCTTTCCTATCCATTTCTAGCTGGGTTGCAACAATGGTTTCTTCGATCCTTACCATTGTTCTATTAATTTTTGCTTCATTAAACTATCCAAAATTGGCAAAATCGAAGTTCTGAATCCTTCCTTGCTTCATATAGTGGAGCAAGGAGGGATTTTTTATGAGGCTCTTTCTATCAATCGCCATTGCAATCATTTTGATAACGGTCATCAAAATAGATTTGACGGAAGGAACGGTTCCTGTAACCGCCTATTCCAAATCGGCCCCATGCAATGAACAACTGGCTGTGAAATATGTGCCGGTCATTACGGAAGAAGGGGATACGGTGCAAAGCTTGCTTGCCCAATATCCTGCCGACGAGAGAATTTCCTTGCCGGAACGTATGGCGGATTTCTATAAATTGAATCCCCATTTAAAAAAACAGGTCATTGTGCCTGGCGAATTGATCAAAATACCAATCTATTCTAGCAATCAAAATTGCGAAAAATAAAATGTTTCTTCCTTGTCGACACTATTTTACACTGCTAAAATAATGGAAGTGAAGGTACGGGAAAAGTACCTCAAAAAGGAGAGAGTTTTGATGAGTGAAATTATTCATCGTACAAAAACACGTCCTGTACGAGTTGGTAATTTAACAATCGGCGGGAACAATGAAGTCATTGTTCAAAGTATGTGTACAACAAAAACCCACGATGTGGAAGCGACTGTCGCTGAAATATTGAGATTGGAAGAAGCAGGTTGTCAAATCGTGCGGGTTGCTGTTCCGGATGAACGGGCGGCAGCAGCCATTCCTGAAATAAAAAAACGAATCCATATCCCGTTAGTGGCGGATATTCATTTCAACTATAAACTTGCATTAATGGCAATCGAAAACGGCATTGATAAAGTGCGCATCAATCCTGGAAATATCGGGCGCCGTGAAAAAGTGGAAGCCGTTGTCAAAGCGGCGAAAGAACGGGGCGTTCCAATCCGGATTGGCGTCAACGCAGGCTCCCTTGAAAGACATATCCTTGAAAAATATGGTTATCCTACAGCGAATGGAATGGTCGAATCTGCTTTGCATCATATAAAAATACTTGAAGATTTGGATTTCCATGACATCATCGTATCCATGAAAGCTTCCGATGTGAATCTTGCCATCGAAGCCTATGAAAAAGCGGCGCGCACCTTTGATTATCCATTGCATCTTGGCATTACGGAATCCGGAACACTCTTTTCCGGCACAATCAAATCCGCTGCCGGTTTAGGTGCCCTTCTTTCAAGAGGCATCGGAAATACAATCCGTATTTCCCTCTCCGCTGACCCGGTGGAAGAAGTGAAAGTGGCAAGGGAATTATTGAAATCCTTTGGTCTTGCATCCAACATGGCAACATTGGTTTCCTGCCCTACTTGCGGACGAATCGAAATCGATCTCATTTCCATCGCCAATGAAATCGAAGAATACATTTCCAAATTAAATGTACCGTTGAAAGTGGCTGTGCTTGGCTGCGCGGTAAACGGACCTGGAGAAGCGAGAGAAGCGGACATCGGAATCGCCGGGGCCCGCGGTGAAGGCCTGCTCTTTATGAAAGGCAAAACCGTACGGAAAGTCCCTGAGGAAACGATGGTGGAAGAATTGAAAAAAGAGATCGACAAATTGGCGGCAGAAAAATTGGCTGAACGGGAACAGCAGCAAATCTGAATTTAAGGGGGGTCTATCATGAAGCAGGAAAAGCCCCGTTTCGGTATTGATATCGATGGGACAGTGACTACTCCTGATACGCTGATCCCGCATATCAATAAACAATACAAAACAAATATCGTACTTGACGATGTGGTTGAGTACGACTTTTTAAGCGCTTTCCCCCACCCCGTTGACCGGAACGAGTTTGCGCGATGGTTCAAAGAAAATGAACCGTATCTCTACTCTGTAAGCAAAATTGCCAACGATGCCCAAAGAATTTTAAACCATTGGCATAAACAATATGAGTTATATTATATTTCCGCGCGGGACCAGCACTTGTATGACGTAACAAAACGTTGGTTTGAAGAGCATCAGGTGCCTTATGATCACATTGAATTGATCGGCAGCCACAATAAATTGGAGGCTGCGAAAAAATACCGCATTGAAGTATTTTTTGAAGATAAGCACGATAATGCGGTGGAACTTGCGGAAGAACTGAAAATTCCCGTGCTGTTATTTGACACCCCTTATAATCGCAAAGCCGTTCCTTCCAATGTCATAAGGGTGCAAAATTGGAAAGAAGCGAACCAATGGATTCAGCGCCATTTTTGATGGCATCGCTAGACTTGTCCATCTTGCCGGACCAGCCTAGCGTTTTTTTATATATCCAAAATCCCCCTCACCCAACGGTCCACAAACGATTCAAAAGTAATCCCATAGCGGTTATAAATATCATGATAGACAAAATAAATTCCCAGTTTT
This sequence comes from Ureibacillus sp. FSL W7-1570, assembly GCF_038593265.1. GTDB lineage: Bacteria > Bacillota > Bacilli > Bacillales_A > Planococcaceae > Ureibacillus > Ureibacillus suwonensis. The sequence continues at coordinate 474,131 of NZ_CP151979.1, read as the reverse complement.
TCCAGCAACTCATCATTGATTTTCATGAAAACTTCCCTTCTATTAGAGTTGATTTCATTGAATTTTAACGGAAATTTCATATTCCTCTAATCCAACGATGAATTTTTTCGCTATTATGATAATGAACAGTAGTTCCATCACTGGGGGGTTGGTAATGCGGAGAATGCATTGTTTTTTTGCACTCATATTTTTTATTTTTCTACTAGCTGGATGCAGCGATATTAAAGAGGCGGTTTCCGGCATACATACTCAGGCGGAAAAAGCGAAAAGCGGTTTAACGGTTGATGCTTACTCATTGCGCGAATTTGAAATTGAATATAATGATGAAACCTTTACTGTAGAAGAATTGTTTAAAACTATTCTACGTGATGTCCAATGGGAATATGAAAAAAATCAAAATCAGCATCAATTGTTGATCAAGGGCACTTGGAAAGAGCCTCTTTTCGACTATTTGCAATTATCGGATGAAGTAAAAGAAGAACTTGCAACTACGGGAAAAATTTTGATTACATTAACATTTGAAGAGGATCAGCTGGTTCCCGGCGAAACAACGGTGACAATGAAATTAAAAGAAGATACATTGGTGGATGAAAAAGGAGAAGATATTTTACATTACTTTTATGATATTTATTTGGGCGAAAAAATGTGAATGGAGCCAATGCTGTGCACCCATCAAGAGGCTGGGACAAAACCCCCTCTAAAATGGAAACAGCCCATGAAATTTTGGAATGAAATTTCATGGGCTGTTTTTCATTTTTTCAATAAAAAATAAGGACCTCTTCTGTTAAAATTAAGTTAGCACACAAAACCTAACAGAAAGAAGGGTCCTTATGTTCAAATATTATAACATGAATCAATTAGTTTTGCCTCTAGATTTAGAAATAAAATTACAAGAAAATGATATTGCCTTCCACATTCACCATTTAGTTGAAAGTATTCCAGATGAAGCCTTCCAGCCGTTTCTTCGAAATACAGGTTGTCCTGCTTATCATCCACGCATGATGCTAAAAATTATTTTGTGTGCCTATTCGCAGTCTGTCTTTTCAGGTCGAAAAATTGAAGCGCTATTAAAGGACAGTATACGAATGATGTGGTTGGCACAAGGATATGAACCAAGTTATCGGACGATCAATCGTTTTCGTGTGCATCCGGAAGTAAAAGAATTAATTCGTCAATGTTTTGTCCAATTCCGTTGCCAACTGGTGGAAGAAAAGTTAATCGATCAAGAAGCCATTTTTATCGATGGTACGAAGATTGAAGCGAATGCCAATAAATTTACTTTCGTATGGAAGAAATCCATTGAAAAATACAACCAAAGCTTAATTGAAAAATCCAATCAGCTCTACAACGAACTGTTAGAGAAGGAAATCATCCCTGAAATGGAGCGGGAAAATGAGGGAGAACTGTCCGTTGAAGAACTCGCTCAAATGGTGCAACAAGTCGATGAAGTGATTACGGAATATGACCAAAAGATAGAAGCATCGCCCGATGCCACAGAACGAAAAGCATTAAGAAGCGAACGGAAATATCCGAAGCGAGTGTACAAACAGTTGATTGACTTGATTTTACGTAAACAAAAGTATCAAAAAGACTTCGAAATCTTGGGTGAACGGAATAGTTATTCCAAAACAGACTTAGATGCGACGTTCATGCGAATGAAAGACGACTATATGAAAAACGGTCAATTGAAGGCTGGATACAACGTACAAATCGCAACAGAAGGTCAATACGCACTAGCTTATAGCATCTTTCCAAATCCTACTGATACACGTACATTGATTCCGTTCTTGAATGAGATTGAGAAGCATTATTTTCCATTGCCAAAATATATTGTCGCAGATGCTGGTTATGGTAGTGAACAAAACTATGAAGACATCCTTTCGAATCGAAAATGTGAGGCACTCATTCCATATACCATGTATGAGAAAGAACAAAAGAAGAAATATAAACAAAATCCATTTCATCCAGACAATTGGATGTACGACGAAGAAAGTGATACCTACATTTGTCCAAATCAGCAGCGAGTAACCTTCCGTTATCGTTCTGTACGTACAGATAAGACTGGTTTCAAACGAGAATTGAAAATCTATGAATGTGAAAACTGTTCAGGATGTCCATTTCGTTCATCATGCACAAAAGCAAAGGAAGGCAATCACCGAAAGGTCATGGTGAATGAAAAATGGGAACAACAAAAAGAATATGTAAGAGCGAAGCTTTCAGAAGAAAAAGCTGGTTCTATTTTCCGTCAACGTAAAATAGACGTAGAACCAGTTTTTGGATTCTTGAAGGCTAATTTGCGTTTCACTCGATTTTCCGTTCGAGGAAAATCGAAAGTGGAAAATGAAATGGGCATTGCCTTAATGGCCGTGAATTTACGAAAATACACGGCCAACAAAGATCAACTAACCAAAAATAATGGGGATAAATGGAAAAAGGAGAATTTGAGTTGGCTCAAATTCTCCTTTTTCCTATCTAGAAGCTAGTTTTGTCCCAGCCTCTAATTATATTTGTTCAAGAATAAAATGAATAAAATCATTCATGTTTTCGGGTGAAACCCCATGGCCCACAGGATATGTTTTATAGACCACCTTTGCCCCATATTCCTCAAAAAACGCTTTGCTTTTTTCACTCCAAACGATTGGGTAGTCATAATCATATTCCCCGTGGGAAATGAAAATTTTCGTCTCCGTCATATTCTGTTTATAATATTGATCTTTGACAAAGTCCGGCAAATATCCGGACAATGCAGCACATGCTTTAATCCGGTTCCCCATTGCCACACATAAAGTTTGTGCGATCACAGCACCTTGATTAAAACCTGCCACAAAAATTTTCTCCGGATCCAATTGATATTCGTCGATCGCTTGCAAAATAAAATCTTTGGTGACGGCCACCACTTTATCGAAAATTTCCTGTACCGGCTTTCCTTCTTCCTCAAACGTATAAAAGGCGTAACCGGGATCATGGGTGATCGGACCTCTTAAACTGAAAACATGGCAAACCTCCTGAATGCCCCCGATAATTTGCAGCAAATCCTCCTCATCACTGCCCAATCCATGGAACAAAAAGATCGCTGGACTTTGTTTACTTTCCACTTTAGGTTCGATATGTTTAAAAGTAAATACTGATTGCATTTTATTTCCTCCCGACTTATATCCTACTATACAACTATATTTTCTTTATTTTATGAAAACATATTATTTTTGCATTAATTTTGTTGATAACCCTTTTTAAGTTTTACTAGAAATCAATGATAATATTTCAAAAAATGTCGATAAAATGTATCTTTTTTATTATTTTTAAAAAATTTGTCTATTATTTGAAAATTAATTTGGTAAACTAAGATTAGAAGGATTTTATCAATTATCCTTCAACCACTTTCGGGGAAAATTTTACCGATTTTCATAGTAAAGGGGTGTCAATGTTGTATAGGGAAATTACAGTAGATCGCAGCTTATTATATATCGAGCAATATCATATCGACAATTTTAATAACCTGGCAAAAAAGTATAATCAATGCAATCATCTTGTAAAAGAGGGAGCACTTAATATCATAGATGCATGGATTATCGCCTTTAATATTTGGCTTTTATTACTTCCCGATAAATATAACATCATTCACTCAGCCGAAAAAACCCTATACTACTCCTCGAATTTCGTCATACTAAATGCACTTCAAGAAAATGTTCATTTTAATCAATTAAAAGCTCGAGAAAATCGCCCCGAATTATTATATTATATCATTTCTCTTTTACTGGCTACAGGTTTAAATAAATGGATTTTGCAAGTGATGACAAAATACGATTTAACCCATATGATTGAACGGAATAAACGACGGATCTACTTTGATGCGCATTTAGGGTCGGAGGAAGATCTCCAAGCCTTTTTGGAGGATCAATCAAAATTCGTGAAAGCGGCTGTAAAAGAGTTAAATTCCACAAATTCCTTTGATAAAATGATAAAACGTGCCATTGATGAAGCCTACAAAATTTTTAATGAATATCGGAATAAATCAAAAGAGCCATCCACTTCCTGAAGATGGCTCTTTTATTTGGTTATTATTATATTAATTGTTTTCCAATGTGGAAGCGACTTCCGCAATCACCACAATATTGTCGATTGTAGGACTCTCTTCGCTTCCGCCTGCAGGACGTTTATGCGCTTCTTTGAATGAATCGCTCTCTCTCCATGCCTGGAAGTCTTCCAGTGTATCCCAATACATGACTACACTCATTTCATCATAATCTTCAAATTGGGTGCTCACCAATACTTCCACTTTCTTGAAACCTTTGAATGTCAATAATGGGCCAGGTTGTGTAAATCGTGGAGCCATTTTTTTCGCAAATCCTTTTTTAACTTTGATGCGATTTGTCACTGTATACATAAAAACAAACCCCTTTTTCTATTGAGAATAATTATCATTTACATTATTAACATAGTTTAATGGAATACGCAATCCGTCCCTTTTATTCATTTGCCAAAAAATCAAAACGGAATGTATCATCCGTGATCGGTTCCACTTTTGCCAATGCATACGTGGAACCTTTTTGGGAAAAGAAATCGTATGTGGATCCTTCATTTCGGATTCCGTTCATTACAATGGGGTTGATTTCCTCCTCCGGAAACATGGTATCCAAGCCCAAATTCATCAACGCTTTATTGCCGTTATAGCGAATGTACGCCTTCACTTCATCCTCCAGGCCGGTTCCCCTGTATATTTCATCTGTGTATTGCAATTCATTGTCGTACAATTCCAGCAGTAATTCATAACCCCATTGTTTTAATGATTCTTGCTGTTCTTTCGTAAATTGGTTGAATAGATTTTGGGCAAAGATTCCGACAGCCACTCCATGAATCGATTCATCTCTCAATATGAGGGATATCACCTCTGCGCTGTTTCGCAAAATCCCTTGTCCGCCCAGATAGAGCGGATAGAAAAATCCGGAATAGAACAGGAAGGATTCGAGCATGACAGAGGCAAACATGGCTTTCCATAAACTCACCGGATCATGTTCTTGAATGGCTTGATAAATTTCCGCAATTTTTTGCGCTTTATACTGCAAATGTCCATTTTCTTTCACCCATTGAAAAATTTCTTCGATTTCGTCTTTGTTGCAAAGGGTTGTAAATATATAGGAATAGGATTTGGCATGGATGGCTTCAAAAGCGCCAAACACCGTCAATACCGCTTTCACTTGCAAATCCGGCACATGCCTTGCTATTTCATTCATACCGATATTGGTTTGGATGGTATCAAGCAGCGTGAGGCCTCCAAAAACCTTTTTATACGTTTCCTGATGCCCAAAAGTTTTCCATTGCGGTATATCTTTTGACACGGCGATTTCTTCCGGGAACCACATTTGCTTCCATTGCTGATCCCAAAATACTTTGGCAAGGCCATTGGTCGGCTGATTCCAATTCACCGCTTCATAAGTTAAATGGTGCATGCTACACATTCCTCCAATTTTTGTAGTCGTTGGCGCACATAATAGACCGTTTTGATGCCGCGTATCCAGGCATAAATATACACTTTGGCGAGTCTTTCCGTCGTCCACTGGTCCGTAACATAAACGGTCATGGAAATGCCCTGATCCACATGTTTTTGTGCCGCCACATATAAATCAATCATTTTATACGGATCCAGGTCATAAGCTTCCACATAAGTTTCCTGATTTTCGTTGTTCAGGAATGGCATTGGATAAATCGTGCGGCTATCCGCATAATCCCGAATTTCCACTCTTTCCGTAATGGGGGCGATGGAAGCGGTGCAGGAACGGATATATGAGATGGAACCCGTTGGCGCAATCGCCAGTCGATAAGCATTGAATAGCCCGTATTTCATGACATCTTCTTTCAATTTTATCCACATATCCCGGGTGATGATCGGCACGTTTCCCAAGGCTCTTTTCACCGCTCCAACCGGTTCTTTGTCCGTCTTATGGATGTAATTTTCAAAATAGTTGCCGTTTGCATATTCGCTCTCTTCAAACCCAAAAAAAGTTTCTCCCTTTTCTTTCGCCATTTGCATGGATGATTTCAATGAATAATAGTTCAATGCTTCCATGAAATAATCGATGAATTCGATGGACTCCTTTGAACCGTACCGAATATTTTGGGAAACGAGATGGCCGTGCAAATTCATCACGCCCAGTCCGACCGAATGCATCAACCGATTCGCCTTTCTGACAGAAGGCACATTTTTGATATTGGTCATGAGGGACACTTGCGTAAGCAGCCGCATTGCCGTATCAACCAGCTCTTCAAAACGGTGAAACTTCGTCGCATGGTGAATATCCAACGAACCAAGATTGCAAGATACATCCAATCCGTATTCATTCGGCTCATCTTTGTCATGAATGACGCTTGTCCGCTGCAATTGCAAAATTTCCGTGCAAAGATTGGACATCTTCACTCTTCCCAATTGTTTTAAAGGATGACGCTTATTGACGTTGTCATCGAAAATTTCAAATGGATAACCGGATTCGAATTGGCTTTTCTTAATTTCTGTATATAATTTTCGTGCATTGATCCATTTCAACTTTCGGATATTCGGGTTATTGAGCAGTTCCCCATACATTTCCGTCATGCTGATTTCGGACATTCTTTTTCCGTATTCCCGATAAATGTCATAAGGGCTGAAAAGGGCCATCTCTTCATCCTTTTTCATCAGCTCAAAGAAAATATCAGGTACAATGACGCCCGTTGATAAAGTTTGCAACCGGATTTTTTCATCGGCATTCGGCTTTTTGGAAGAAATAAATTCTTCAATATCCCCGTGGAAGATATTCAAATAGGCAACGCCCGAGCCATTCCGTTGGCCCAATTGATTGGAGTAGGCAAAAGCGTTTTCCAACAGTTTGGCAACGGGCATGACCCCGCTTGCCCGATTGGCGATTCCTTTGATTGGATCCCCCAAAGGCCTCAAATCCGTCAAATTGACCCCCACTCCTCCGCCAAGTCTTGAGAGTTCCAGACAATATCCAATGTTTTCGGCAATGCTGTTCATCGAATCATCCATCGACAATTTGAAACAGCTAACCAATTCACCCCGCGCTTTTTTCCCGCTGTTCAGGGCAGTTGGCGTCGCCGGTTGAAAAGCTTCCATGATGGCACGGATCGCCTTTTCCGCCATTTGTTCATTTCCATCCGCCAGATAAAGGGCAATAATGCTCATACGATCTTCATAAGTTTCTAAAATTTCCTTTCCATCCCGGCTTTTCATTGCGTAGCTGTCATAAAATTTTTTAGCGCTCATAAACGTTTGGAAACGGAACCGGTAGGCATAGGCGATTTCAAATATTTGCCGGATAAAGTCCATGGAATACTTTTTCAAGAAAGCTTCCTCATAATAACCTTCTTCTATTAAATAACGAACCTTTTCTTCTATGCCCAAAAACTGGCGCATGCGGGGATGAATATACTCGAAGAAAAATTGACGGGTGGCCTGCCGATCTTTCTCCAAGTCGATGCGGCCCGTTTGCCGATAGTGATTCAACACTTCATTATTGAGCATTAAATATGTTTTCATCTGAAAATCCCCCCTTGTATCGTTCTTTTATAAAACTCCATAATGGCGTGATAATTTTTTTGAAATCCCCTTAATTCAATCTTTTCAACAATCGGGATGCCATAAGTTTCACTGATCACATCTGCAGAACGGCAAAAATAAGAATGACCAAAATTGGAATTCCCGCTTGCCACCACTCCTTTGCAAAGGTGGGCATTATTTTTTAAAAACCCTTCTACAATTGGTGGCACTTCCCCAATTCCATCGGTATAAGTGCACAACAAAAAGGGTTCGTCCAATATCAGCCCTTCTTGAATTTCAATGTTCGGCAATCCTAATTGATGAACGATAAACCGCACATTTCCGGTTCTTGAGGCATAAGCGATCATACCTTCATCATGCCGATGATTTTTTTGGCTTCTTCCATGTCATCCATCAGCTCACCGTCAATTTCCATAACCGGGACAGTAAAGAATCCGGCTTTCAATAATCTTTCTTTCGCTTCTTCATTGGAATCAACGTTTATTTCCTCATATTCTCTTTCGAAACCCAGTTTCTTTAACTCAAATTTCATCAACATGCACTTTGGACAAACTTTTTTGGAATATAACTTCATATCCTTTCTCCTTTCCATCAATTCAATGACAAAAAAATAAGCCATACCCTTTTTCGGGTAAGGCTTTGAAATGGAAACAATCAGGCGCTAAGAAATGGACCTTTTGCTTCCATTTCTTAGCCCCCGAAGAAATGAGCAATTTCCGTTTATCAGGCAGGTCTCCTGGCTCATGCATCATCCTACAAGTTCCCTTCCCATGCCATTGGCACAGTGGATTTGAACTTTTCGTCAGCAATTACAGTTGCGGGGACAGCATCAGATTTTCACTGATTTCCCTTTTAATCTACTATATATAGTAGAACCTGATAAACAAATATACTATATATTGTGTTGTCGTGTAACATTGTAACATGCAGATTTGTTAAATACAAGTGGAATTGGAAAAACTTAATGTTTAAGCATGATTTCCAATCGTCTTAATGCTTTTTCCTGCTGAATGTACAACTTTTGGGCCTCTTCCAAAGAAATGAGTTGAAAGCGTATTTTCGAAAAGGGTTGAAGTTGGGCGAGTTTCGGCAAATCAACGGAAACCACTTGAGCCAATTTAGGATAACCGCCCGTCGTCTGACAATCCGCCATTAAGATAATGGGCTGCCCGCTTGGAGGCACTTGGACGGTTCCAAAGGTGACTGCCTCTGATAATAATTGGATAGGTTCTTTCGTAATTAGTGGACTATCCCCCATTAAACGGTAACCCATGCGATCCGCATCTTTCGAAATCGTAAAGATGCAATTGATGAAGGCATTCCTGCTTTTTTCCGCAAATCGATCATATTCCGTCCCTTTTACCACCCGAATTTCCGCATCCCGACTCTTAATCAACCAATTTCCCGGAAGAATCCCCCACTTTCCTTTTTGCACTGGCTTCGATTCCGGAATTGGAAGTTCGTCTCCTTTTTGCAAAGGGCGGCCTTTAAATCCTCCTATCCCGGCACGGATATAAGTGCTGTAACTATTTAATACTTTCTTGACTTGAATTCCACCTTTGATGTGCAAATAGCCCCTTGCTCCATCTTTGCAGGAGCCCAGCTTTAAAATGCTGCCCTTTTCGGCAAAAACCGGCTTCCACATCCGGCATGGTTTCTCATTCAAGAGCGGATGAAAATTGGCCCCTGTCAAACAAAACACCGCATCACAATTAAATTTCACCGTCGGACCGATTAAAGTGAATTCCAGTGCCGCAGAAGGCGCTTGCTGTAACAGCATTTCGCCCATGCGATAAGAGAGGGTATCCATTGCCCCTCCAACAATGACGCCATACTGCTGAAAACCCCTTCTTCCTGAATCTTGGATCGTCGTTAAAAGACCCGGTTTCAGTATTGTCATCGTCATGACCTTTCACCTTCTAATTCCATAAACTCTTTTTCAGTAATGGGGACAAAACGGATCCGGTCTCCTGCCCGCAATAACGTTGGCGGGTTTTGATCCGGAAGAAACAATTTTAATGGGGTGCGGCCAATGATTTGCCACCCTCCAGGTGTTTCAAGGGGGTAAATCCCTGTTTGCTTTCCGGCAATCCCTACAGAACCGGCCGGGATTTTCAATCGGGGTGTTTCTTTGCGGGGAGTTGCGATTCTTTCATCCATCCCGCCCAAAAAAGGAAATCCGGGTGCAAAGCCCAACATGTAGACAAGATAATCGTTTTTTGTATGTATCTCAATGACTTCTTTTTCAGACAAATGGTGAATTCGGGCAATTTCCGTTAAATCCGGGCCATAGATTCCTCCGTAACAGACAGGGATTTCAACCAATCTGTTTTTTTCCTTTGGCAAATCAATCTCTTTTTGTAACAGCCTTTGAAGCCGGGAGACCACTTTTTCGTACGGGGAGCGCCCTTCAATATCCCATTGATCCACTGCCATTACATCATAATAAACACAAACATTCGTATAACTTGGTACAACCTCTATCAGACCATCGAAGGGCTCCTTTTCAAGAAGGGAAAGAAATTTTTTTATTGATAAATGGATCTCTTCTGAAATGGCATTTCCGAAATAGACCAATACAGCACTTTCCCCCAGTGGTTTAAATTGTACGGCCATGTTTGCTACTTTCCTCCAATTTGTATCAATATTAAAGGAATTATATCAAAAGCACATTTTTTATGATATATTTTTCCATAAATCCATTGAGTATCTGGAATAATAAATTGGAGGTTATTGATGTGAACCGGGTCGATTTGAATTGTGATATCGGAGAGGATTTTGGAAGATACACGCTCGCCAACCAAAAAGAAATTTTACAATATGTTTCTTCAGCGAATATCGCCTGCGGTTTTCATGCGGGGGATCCATCCGTCATGAGGGAAACGGTGAAAGTGGCTCTGGATCATGGAGTGAAAATCGGGGCCCATCCGGGATTGCCGGATTTATTGGGATTCGGAAGAAGGGAAATGGCCATCACTTATCAAGAAGCTTATGATATGGTGGTCTATCAAATTGGCGCATTACAGGCTTTTTTAACGATTGAAGGAGAAAAAATGCAGCATGTGAAGCCCCACGGCGCCCTTTATAATATGGCGGCAAAAGATCCTGAAATTGCGGAGGCCATCGCAAAAGCGGTATATGACGTTTCTCCCGATTTGATCTTATTCGGCCTTGCATCGAGCGAATTAACAAAAGCGGGTGAAAAAATCGGACTTCGGACTGCCCACGAAGTATTTGCTGACCGTACTTATCAAAAGGATGGCACGTTAACATCCCGAAAACAGCCCGATGCAATGATTACCGACCAAAATGAAGCCGTTCAACAAGTGATCAGAATGGTGAAAGAAGGAAAAGTAAAATCCCGCCAAGGCGTGGATGTGCTTTTACGGGCGGATACCGTTTGTATTCATGGTGATGGTGAACATGCCGTGGATTTTGCAAGATTTATCAAAGGGGAATTGCTGAAAAATGGAATTGAAGTGAAGGCTTTCATATAAAATTACACTTTGGATTCAATGAAACTTAAACAATATGAAAGGCTGCCCAATCATGATTTCCACTGGGCAGCCTTCCTTTTAACGGGCAACTTTTGTTAATACTCTTTCCACCGATGCCCGGTCGAATCGCTGTTTTTTAGTGACATCCAGTTGGACAATTTCGCCATTGTGTACTGTAATTGATAAGTTGCCGTAATCTATATTATTTAATTGTTTAATGATTTGTTTTAACACGTCTTCTTTTAATTTAGCCATACCACCACTTCTTTCTTTTTATTCTTATTGAAATACTAAGGATAAGGTCGAAAAAAATGAATCAGTTCCCAAAACGTGTAAAACTTCTTCCTGCTTAGATTATATGCCGGGAAAAGGAATGTTATCACCTGTAAGCATAGGGATCAATGATAACTTTGCCACTGTGTCAATGCACTTTTCAGGTGGCAACCCAGGATCAAATCCGCCAGTTGCTCTTCCCCGCCAATTAATAATAACGCCATAGCTAAATCTTCTTCATCTAAAGTGAATTATTACCTTATTTTTTTCTAATTAATGAACTTTCTTCCCCATTCACATTTTTCGGAGTATTTTTGGAAACCGTCACACGGCGGACGATGCGGCGTTCATCGTAATCGGCGACTGCATAATGCTGGGATGCCAGGTTATCCCAAATGACAAGATCCCCTTTTTGCCAATTCCAGCGAACTGTGTTTTCCGGGCGAGTCACATAGCTTTGCAAGATTTCATAAAGCGCCGCTGATTGTGACGTTGAATAACCTTCGAATTGGCGGACGAAATGACCAAGCAACAAATGTTTCTTGCCGTTTTCAGGATGCAAGATTACCACCGGATGGCGTGTTTCATATTCGATTCTCGCAAATACACTCCGATGCTTTTCAATATACTCTCTTGCTTTTTCTTTTGATTGGTTTACATATGCTAAAGCAGCATAGTCGAATTTATTGGAATGGATTGCCCATAATTTTTCCGCCAATTCTTGCAATTCTTCAGGCAAATCAGTATAGGCCGTATGGGTATTCGCCCAGATCGTATCTCCGCCCACGGATGGAATTTCCACACCGCGCAAGATGGAATAACGGGGCACTTCAGGAACGAATGTCACATCTGTATGCCAAGAGTTGGCTTTCCCCCCATATTGGGAATCCAACTCAAGAATTGCTGCTGTGTTTTCCTTCACCGGCACTGTTGGATGGGCGAACAATTCACCAAAACGTTTTGCAAACTCCTCATGTGTAGCATCATCCAAATGTTCTTGACCACGGAAGAATAGCACCAAATGCTCACTTAAAGCTTCCTTGATTTGTGATAAAGTCTCCCCATCAATATCCGGCGTCAACTTCACCCCATGCACCTCTGCCCCGATGCGGCCCGCTTTTTTCACGATTTCAATTTTTGATTTTGTTGCCATCAAAATCACCCTCCGTTTTTATATTATTATTCTTATAAGATAACTTGGTTTATAAATAATAATTAACTTATTACCAAAATTTTAGAATGAATCCATCATGCCCTTCATCTGCATCCAAAAGTTTTGCTTCAAGCAAACATTCTGAAAAGCGACGATGGAAAGCAAAAGAGGTTTAACAATTTCAGCATCATAATCCGCTAAAATGTTAAACCTCTTTTGGAAAAGTCGGTTCGAATATTTGGTTGATAACAATTTACAATCCTGAGAAACATTTGTCAATAGTTTTCCGATAAAAAAACTTTGTTTTTTTATTTTGTTTCCAATTCTAAACCCAACCATTCGGCATTTGACAAACCCTCATTTGGTTTATGATGCAATTTTCCTGTTTATTGGAGAAGCACTTTATACTCAGGATACGGCTGATTAGAAAATTCAGGGCAACAGTGTTATATGTGGACGAGCGATAATATGATAGTAAAAAAAGTAGAAAGGGGATTGTGTTGAGGCAAAGTGAAATTGGAGGTTTTATTCTCCGGCTTGTATTGGGGGCCACTTTCATCATGCACGGTTTGGCAAAATGGCAGGAAGGGATTCCGACGGTGGCGGAACGATTTGCCAACTACAATTTGCCGTATGCAGAACTATTGGCTTACGGCGTAACCGGTCTTGAAACGATCGGCGGAATCTTTCTCATCATCGGGTTTTCCATTCGCTTTTTCGCATTTCTTTTTGTGCTGCTTATGGCGGGGGCCATTGCAACCGTGAAATATGACGCCGGTTTCCTTCATGGATATGAATTGGATGTCGCTTTGATGGCCATGGCCGCTTATCTTCTGTTTGCCAGCAATCGTTTCCTTGCCCTTGACAACTTCATCGTGGAAGAGAAAAAGAAAAAAAATAAATGAAAAAAAAGGTAGAACACGAGCTCGCGCCACTATGTTCTACCTTTCATCCTTTATTTTTTAGTCACCAATTCAAGTTCAACCGGTACAAACTCTTCCACTTTTTCACCGTTCAAATATTTCACGGCCGTTTCAATGGCAGTTTTCCCAATTTCTTCAGGTTTTTGGGCAACACTTGCAGCCATTTTTCCTTCATCAATTTTCTTCAATGCGTCATCTGTCGCATCAAAGCCGATGACAACAATCTCTTTGCCGGCAGCTGAAATCGCTTCAAGGGCACCTAAAGCCATTTCATCATTTTGAGCAAATACCGCTTCAATATCAGGATGGGCTTGTAGCATGTTTTCCATTACAGATAATCCTTCGCTGCGGTTAAAGTTGGCTGGCTGGCTTGAAACAAGATCCACTTTTCCTTCCACCGCTTTAAGGAAACCTTCTCCGCGGTCACGGGCAGCAGATGAACCTGGAACGCCTTCAAGCATTGCCACTTTGGCACCTTCACCTACCAATTCCAACAAATATTCCCCTGCAAGTTTGCCGCCTTCCACATTGTCAGAGGCGATGTGGGCAACCACTTCACCGCTGTCTGCTGAACGGTCCACCGTAATGACCGGAATTCCTGCGGCATTGGCAGATTCCACGGCAGATCCAGCCGCAGAAGAGTCTACCGGGTTGATTAATAATAAATCAATGCCTTGCTGGATTAAGTCTTCCACGTCGGAAGCCTGTTTGGACGCATCATCTTGCGCATCGACAATCACTAAATCCACGCCTTTTTCTTTGCTGACCGCTTTTGCACCATCGCTAAGAGTGACGAAGAATGGGTTATTTAATGTGGAAATGGAAAAACCAATTTTGTAAGAACCTTCTTCTTTTGTTCCTTTTGCCGCATCATCCTTTTTTTCCAATGAAGAATCCATCGAACAGGCGGATAACACTAGCATTGCAATCACAACGAAAAATAAAAGCTTCATGTTTTTCATCATAAACACTCCTTTTTAGTCTTTTTTTCGGTCTAAAAGTACTGCGAGCAGTATGACAATCCCTTTTACGACTTGTTGCCAGAAAGAAGATACGCCAATCAAGTTCATACCATTATTGAGAACCCCAATAATCAATGCACCGATTAACGTGCCGAAAATCCAACCTTTCCCGCCATTCAGGCTTGTCCCGCCTAATACAACGGCCGCAATGGCATCCAATTCATAGGACTCGCCCGCCGTTGGTTGAGCAGAATTCAAGCGGGAAGTTAAAATTAATGCGGATAACGCAGCAAGGAATCCGGAAATGGCATACACTGCGATTTTCACTCTGTCGGCATTAATGCCGGATAATTTTGCCGCTTCTTCATTTCCGCCAACCGCATAGACCCGGCGGCCAAATGTCGTTTTGTGCAAAATGAAAGCGAGAATGGCGAAAGAAACGATAGTTGTGATCACCGGAATAGGGACACCTAAGAAATAGCCTTTCCCAAATAATTGAAATGATGCATGGTCTCCCAAACCGGAAATCGGTTTACCGTTTGTATATACAAGCGTCAATCCCCGGTAAATTGTCATTGTTGCCAAAGTCGCAATAAATGGGGCCACTTTTCCTTTTGTAATAATCACCCCGTTGAAAGCTCCCAACACAAGTCCAAGGATTAACGCAACCCCCATGGAAACGATTGGGTCCGTTCCGCCTGCCAATAAACTGGCAGCAACAGCCCCCGTCAATGCAAGCGTGGAACCTACGGATAAATCGATTCCCCCTGTGAGAATGACAAAGGTCATCCCAAAGGCGATGATGGCACTGATGGAAACTTGTCTCAACACGTTAAAAATATTGGAAATCGTTAAAAAACTGGGATTCATGATGCTTACGACGATAATTAAAAGAATTAAACCGATTAACGGTCCCAGTTTCGATATCATTTCTTTTGACGACTTAGTCAACTTGCTCACCTCCAGTAGCAAAATGCATAATTCTTTCCTGGGTCATTTCTTCTTTTGAAACTTGGCCCGTTATTTTCCCTTCATGCATGACAAGGACACGGTCCGCCATGCCAATGATTTCCGGCAATTCGGATGAAATCATTAAAATCGCTACACCAGCCTGTGCCAGATCATTAATAATCTGGTAAATCTCTTTTTTCGCACCGATATCGACGCCGCGGGTCGGCTCGTCCAAAATCAATACTTCCGGCTCAGTGCCAAGCCACTTCGCAAGCACAACCTTCTGTTGATTTCCTCCACTTAACGATTTCGCACTTTGCTTTGGACTGGAAGTGCGGATTTTCAACTGTTGAATATATTGGTTGACAAGGGAAGTCTCCTTCTCTTTGTTCACCACACCCGAAGAAGATACTTTTTTCAGGTTGGCAAGGGACACATTTTCCTGGATGGAAAAATCAAGAACCAATCCTTTTGTTTTTCGGTCCTCGGTCACATAGCCGATTTTGTGTTTCATTGCATCAATCGGCGTTTTAATGGAAACTTTTTTTTCATCAATCAAAATGTCGCCACCGTGGGCTCTTCTGTAGCCGAAAATGGTTTCAGCCACTTCGGTTCTTCCAGCGCCCATCAGTCCTGCCATACCGACCACTTCGCCTTTGCGGACGTTGAATGAAACATTTTCAAACAAACCTTTGACCGTCAAGTTTTGAACTTCCAGCTTAACGTCGCCAATTTCCGCTTTTCGTTCAGGGAACCGTTCCCCAAGTTCCCTTCCAACCATCATGGCCACAATTTCATCAAAGTTTGTCTCCGGTATATTCCGTTCCCCTACATATTGACCATCCCGCAAAATCGTGATCCGGTCACAGATGGAGAAAATTTCTTCCATTCGATGGGAAATATAAACGAAGGAAATTCCTTTGGCTTTTAATTCCCGAATGGTTTCAAACAATGTTCGGATTTCCCGATCCGTCAAAGCGGCAGTCGGTTCGTCCATGATGATATACTTGGCATTGCTTGCAATCGCTTTTGCAATTTCTATGATTTGTTGCTTCCCAACGGAAAGATCTCCGGCCCTCGTTTTCGGATGGATATCCAAACCCAATTTGGCAAGCAATTCCTGGGCTTCCTGATCCATTTCTTTATTTTTCAAAATCCCAAACCCGAATGTTTTTTCTTTCCCCAAAAACAGGTTTTCTGCAACAGTCAAATCAGGCAATATATTTAATTCCTGATGGATGATGACAATTCCATGTTTTTCTGCATCCTTTGGGGATTTAAAGTGCACCGGTTGTCCATCCACCTTGATTTCACCAGCATCATTTGAATGGATGCCGCCCAAAATTTTCATTAATGTCGATTTGCCGGCACCGTTTTCACCCATCAACGCATGGATTTCGCCATCTTTTAAATTAAACTGAACATTTTTTAATACGGCATTGCCGTTAAACGCTTTTGAAATGCCTGTCATTTCAATCATTTCATCACCTACTTTTGGAAGGAATCAATTAAAAAATCACACCGCATTGCAAAATGACATTGGCATAAGGCGTCGTTTCGCCAGTGCGTATGATGAATTTCGCTTTTTCTGTCAACCGTTTGAATTCCTCATGGGGAACATAAGAAATATTTGGAAGTGCTTTCATTAATTCATTTGAAAGCCCTCTATTCTCCATTTGGATTTCATCCGCAAGTACCGCACTTTCGACCACCAAATCATCAAGCACTACTTCCAAGATGGAAAGGAAACCCGGTTCCCCCAATTTATAAGATAAATCGATGCAAGGCACGCCATCCGGTATCGGCAAACCGCAATCGGCGATGACGATCCGGTCGGTATGTCCCAATTTGGCAAACCGGCCGGCCAATTCTCTATTTAAAATTCCATGTTTTTTCAACGTTCATGTCCTCCTAAGCGTGCTAATACTTCATCCAACTTTGGCATGCCGCCTTGGGCCCCAAACTTTTCCACGGAAAGGGATGCGGCAATATTGGCAAATTGTACCGCTTCTTCGATGGTATTTCCGCTGCAAATCGCATGGGCAAAAGCGCCATTGAACGTATCCCCTGCTCCCGTTGTATCAACGGCATCCGTTTTATATCCGGAGATTCGCACAATTTTTTTGCCATCGTAAAATGCCGCGCCTTCACTGCCCAATGTGACAATGATTTTATTCGGATGCTCTTTTAATACCGTTTCCCAATCGGCACCAAAGATGAATTCACATTCTGTTTCATTGGGTGTCAAATAAGTGATTTGATCCATCCATTCTTTCCTGAAGTTTTTCGCTGGCGCCGGATTCAACAAAACGGGGATGTGCTTTTCCTGACAAATTGTCAACACATGTTCAATCGTTTCTACCGGAATTTCCAATTGCATCATCACCAGTTGACTTTCCAGAATGTGATGAATATGTTCATCAATGATTTCTTTGCTTAAATCATAATTCGCCCCAGGTATGACGATGATGCGATTATCGCGATTATGTAACAAGATATTGGCAATTCCGGTTGAATTCGTTGTTGTTACCACTCCGGACACATCGACTTTTTCATTTTTCAGATTGTCGTAAAGTTCTTTCCCAAAACTGTCATTTCCAACTGCTCCAATCATGCGTACCCGGCTGCCCAGTCTTGCTGCCGCAACGGCCTGGTTTGCCCCTTTGCCGCCTGGAATTGTTGAAAACCGTTTCCCTTGCACCGTTTCACCTTGTCTTGGGAAAATATCCGTTTCGACAGCTAAATCCATATTGATGCTTCCGACTACAGTTATCATTGTTTGAACTCCTTTCGGGTCGTTTCACGCACAACCAATTCCGGATTAATCAAAATATTTTTTTCCTCCAAGCTTTTTCCTTCAATTTCATTGATCAGCAATTCTGTTGCTGTTTCCCCCAATTGGTAAATTTTTTGTGCCACCGTTGTTAAACTCGGCGTAGTATAATTTCCAAGCTGTATGCCGTCAAAACCAATGATTTGCAATTCATCCGGCACTTTTTTCCCCAATTTTTCGCAGGCTTTCAGCGCACCGATCGCCGAAACATCACTGCTCCCAAAAATTCCATCGACGCTAGGATGTTTCTGCAAAAATTCATATGTTATGTTTTCTGCATCATGCAATTCATAAGGACTATCGACAACATGTATTTTTATATTTTTTCCCTCAACGGCTTTTAAAAAACCTTCCAGCCTTTCTTCGGATGAAGTCAATTGATTCGGCCCTTTTAAAATGAGCAGTTCAGATGCTCCGCACTCCAGCATAAAACGGCCCGCCAATTCGGCCCCAAGCTTATTGTTTGTCGTTACAGATGGAATATCCGTTTTTGGGGCACGGTCCAATGCAACAATCGGAATATCCGTTTCCCTGCTGATTCCTTCATCGGTGGAAGTGATGATGATGCCTGCCACATATTCTTGTGTCAGCACTTTCAAATAATGTTTTTCTTTTAAAGGGTCTTCATCCGAATTGCATAATATGACGGTATAGCCGAATCGGTAAGCGGTATCTTCAACCGCGCGGGCAAGTTCCGGGAAGAATGGGTTTTTGATATCCGGAATGATTAATCCAATCAAATTTGATTTTTTGGTTGAAAGTGTCCGCGCCACATTATTTGGGACGAAATTCAACTCTTTGATTGCCCGCTCGATCGCTTCTTTTGATTTTTTTCCGACATACCCATTTTGGTTGATGTATCTGGAAACAGTTGCAACAGAAACATTGGCCCTTCTTGCTACATCATGGATTGTTGCCATCTAATCACCCGCCGCAAATTGTGGTACCGGTTACACATTTGGGCTAATGAAATATGTAATCGGTTACATATTCTTACTCCGAAAAAATGTGTAATCGGTTACACATTACTAATAGTATTTCTTTCATTCAAGTGGTGAAATAATCTTTTATAGTATGTCACTTTTCATCCATTTAGGCTATACCAATTATGACAGTTCACAAAATGTTCAATATTTTGTAACGAAATGGCAATTTTTCAATCGAATCATTTACACTGATGCCGCGGATGGGACATTTTTTTCTTCAACAATTTAATTTCAGGAGTTGCCCGAATTAAATAGGGGCTGGGACAAAACTAGCTTCTAGATAGGAAAAAGGAGAATTTGAGCCAACTCAAATTCTCCTTTTTCCATTTATCCCCATTATTTTTGGTTAGTTGATCTTTGTTGGCCGTGTATTTTCGTAAATTCACGGCCATTAAGGCAATGCCCATTTCATTTTCCACTTTCGATTTTCCTCGAACGGAAAATCGAGTGAAACGCAAATTAGCCTTCAAGAATCCAAAAACTGGTTCTACGTCTATTTTACGTTGACGGAAAATAGAACCAGCTTTTTCTTCTGAAAGCTTCGCTCTTACATATTCTTTTTGTTGTTCCCATTTTTCATTCACCATGACCTTTCGGTGATTGCCTTCCTTTGCTTTTGTGCATGATGAACGAAATGGACATCCTGAACAGTTTTCACATTCATAGATTTTCAATTCTCGTTTGAAACCAGTCTTATCTGTACGTACAGAACGATAACGGAAGGTTACTCGCTGCTGATTTGGACAAATGTAGGTATCACTTTCTTCGTCGTACATCCAATTGTCTGGATGAAATGGATTTTGTTTATATTTCTTCTTTTGTTCTTTCTCATACATGGTATATGGAATGAGTGCCTCACATTTTCGATTCGAAAGGATGTCTTCATAGTTTTGTTCACTACCATAACCAGCATCTGCGACAATATACTTTGGCAACGGAAAATAATCCTTTTCTATCTTATTCAAGAACGGAATTAATGTACGTGTATCAGTAGGATTTGGAAAGATGCTATAAGCTAGTGCGTATTGACCTTCTGTTGCGATTTGTACGTTGTATCCAGCTTTCAATTGACCGTTTTTCATATAGTCGTCTTTCATTCGCATGAACGTCGCATCTAAGTCTGTTTTGGAATAACTGTTCCGTTCCCCCAAGATGTCCAAGTCTTTTTGGTATTTTTGTTTTCGTAGAATGAAGTCTATTAATTGTTTGTACGCTTGTTTTGGATATTTCCGTTCGCTTCTTAATGCTTTTCGTTCTGTGGCATCGGGCGATGTTTCTATCTTTTGGTCATATTCCTTAATGACTTCATCGACTTGTTGCACCATTTGAGCGAGTTCTTCAACGGACAGTTCTCCCTCATTTTCCCGCTCCATTTCAGGGATGATTTCTTTTTCTAATAGTTCGTTGTATAACTGATTGGACTTTTCAATTAAGTTTTGGTTGTATTTTTCAATGGATTTCTTCCATACGAAAGTAAATTTATTGGCATTCGCTTCAATCTTCGTACCATCGATAAAAATGGCTTCTTGATCGATTAACTTTTCTTCCACCAGTTGGCAACGGAATTGGACAAAACATTGACGAATTAATTCTTTTACTTCCGGATGCACACGAAAACGATTGATCGTCCGATAACTTGGTTCATATCCTTGTGCCAACCACATCATTCGTATACTGTCCTTTAATAGCGCTTCAATTTTTCGACCTGAAAAGACAGACTGCGAATAGGCACACAAAATAATTTTTAGCATCATGCGTGGATGATAAGCAGGACAACCTGTATTTCGAAGAAACGGCTGGAAGGCTTCATCTGGAATACTTTCAACTAAATGGTGAATGTGGAAGGCAATATCATTTTCTTGTAATTTTATTTCTAAATCTAGAGGCAAAACTAATTGATTCATGTTATAATATTTGAACATAAGGACCCTTCTTTCTGTTAGTTTTGGTGGTAACTTAATTTTAACAGAAGAGGTCCTTATTTTTTATTGAAAAAATGAAGAACAGCTCATGAAATTTCATTCCAAAATTTCATGAGCTGTTTCCATTTTAGAGGGGGTTTTGTCCCAGCCTCTCCCATATTAAAACAGCCCGATGGCATTTCCTTTTTCATCAACGTCCATATTTAGTGCTGCAGGTGTTTTTGGCAAACCTGGCATGGTCATAATCTCACCTGTCAAACAAACTAAGAACCCTGCCCCCAATTTCGGGATGATTTCTCTCACAGTAATCGCAAATTCTTTTGGACGGCCAAGCAATTTTGGGTTGTCCGTTAGTGAATATTGGGTTTTTGCCATGCAGATTGGCAGGTGATCCCAACCATTTTCCTCAATCACTTTCAACTGCTTTTTCGCTTGATCGGTAAATACGACACCCGTACCGCCGTATACTTTTTGAACAATCGTTGCAATCTTTTGTTCCACGGAATCGGATAAATCGTATAACGGAGCATATTGTTTTGGTTCATCCAACACCTCAAGCACCTGTTTGGCAAGGTCGATTCCACCTTTTCCGCCTTCTTCCCATACATTCGTTCTTGCCATCCGGACATGATTTCTTTTTGCCCATTCCAAAAGTGCCTGAATTTCTTCCTCCGTATCTGTGATAAAGCGGTTTACAGCTACAATCGGTTCAATGCCGAAATTTCTCACCGTTTCCACATGACGTTCCAGGTTTGAAATTCCTTGCAATAGAGCGGAAACATTTCCCTTTGTTAACTCCGCCTTTTCCACCCCGCCATGCATTTTTAATGCGCGGATGGTTGTCACAATGACTACCGCATCAGGATGGAAATTGCCTATTCTCGCTTTGATGTCCATGAATTTTTCGGCACCCAAATCCGCCCCAAAACCGGCTTCCGTGACCACGATATCCGCAAGTTTGCGTGCCGTTTGTGTTGCAATGAGGGAATTGCAGCCGTGGGCGATGTTTGCAAAAGGGCCGCCATGAACAAGGGCAGGTGTCCCTTCGATCGTTTGCACGATATTTGGATTGAATGCTTCTTTCAAAATGAGGGTCAATGCCCCTTCAATGCCCAAATCTTTCACATAAACGGGCTTTCGGTCATAGGTGTATCCGATCATAATATTGGATAAACGTTCTTTTAAATCTTCAAGGCTTGTTGCCAAACAAAACACTGCCATAATCTCGGAGGCGACGGTAATATCAAAGCCATCTTCCCTTGGCACACCTTGGGCCGGCCCTCCAAGCCCAACCACCACTTTTCTAAGGGCACGGTCATTCATGTCCAAAACCCGTTTCCAAATGATCCGTCTTGGGTCAATGTTCAATTGATTGCCTTGGTGGATATGGTTATCAATGATGGCTGCAATCAGATTATTGGCCGTTGTAATCGCATGGAAGTCTCCATTGAAATGCAGATTGATTTGTTCCATCGGGAGCACTTGGGCATAACCGCCGCCGGTTGCCCCGCCTTTCAATCCGAAAACGGGACCTAATGATGGTTCGCGAAGGGCTACCACAACTTTTTGATTTAATTGTTTTAAAGCATCGGCTAGCCCTATCGTAACGGTCGTTTTCCCTTCTCCGGCCGGCGTCGGATTGGTTGCTGTAACCAGCACCACTTTTCCATTCGGCTCCCCTGGGATTTTATTCGGATCGATTTTTCCTTTATAGCGTCCATATTGCTCAAGGGCATCTTCAGGAATATTTGCGCTTTTTGCAATTTCCGTTATCGGTTTTATTTCTGCGTTGTAAGCAATTTCTAAGTCGGTTAAAGGTTTCGTGATTGTCATACTAATTCCTCTTTCTGATCGATGATAATAATGCGAATTTTCTTTTTGTTATTGTCGGACATCATCAGTGATTCTTTATGATTCCTTTTTACTACGAACATTATTATTTGCACCAGCGTATGTTTTATGATGCTGATCTGTTTTGAAACATCCAAGCACCATTATACTATTATTCCAGAAAAATGCCCCATAAGTATATCAAATTTCCTCAATTGGCAATATTCAATATGTATTTGTAAACTTCCAAAAAATAGGGCTGCCATTTGAGACAGCCCAATGATTATTCGGGATGAAAATTTGTTTTTCAAATCATGTTTATTTTCTTTTGCAAATAGATGTTTTCGAATTCTTCAATCTGACATGGTCTGCCGAAATAATATCCTTGTATATAGCGGCAATTTTCATTTAACAGGAAATTTAATTCCTCTTCCGTTTCCACCCCTTCCGCAATCACTTCCAAGTTTAACTGGTGTGCTACTTTGATCATCGCTGATGTGATACTTGCATTTTCCGGATGGTTGGATATATTGCGGATAAAGGTTTGATCAATTTTTACACCATCGATTTTAAAAGTTTTTAAATAATTAAATGAAGAATAACCCGACCCAAAATCATCAATGAAAACCCGCACGCCCATTTCTTTTAATTCCTTTAATGTTTTTTGTACAACTGCCTCGTTGCGCATGATGGAGTTTTCAGTTATTTCGATTTCCAGCCACTTTCCTTCCAATTCAAATCGGTTTAATAACTCTCGGATGCTTTCGGCGAAGTCTTGTTGAATAAAACGTTTGGACGTGATGTTTACACTGATGGGAATGAGCGAAAATCCCTCTTTTCTCCAGGATGCTAACTGTTCACATACCCTTTTCATCATCCAATCGCCAATGGAATCGATCAAGCCCGTTTCTTCCGCAATCGGAATAAATTGACCCGGCGGTAATAAACCGTATTTCGGATGATTCCAGCGAATCAATGATTCCGCTCCGACAATCTTCCTGTTTTTTGCATCCACCCTCGGTTGGAAATAAGCCACCAACTCATCATTCATAATGGCTTTTCTTAAATCCCTCTCCAATATAAATGATTTATAATGAGCCTTGTTCATCGAACGATCAAAGACTTGATACATATTCCGGCCAAGTTCTTTTGCCTTGTAAAGTGCAATATCCACACTTTTCATCAACTTCGTCACATCCGTATCATTGGATGGAAAAACGATTCCGATACTTGCGGTTACGAATAATTCAAACCCCTGCACATAAAAAGGCTGCTTTAAACTGTCCAAAATATTTTGGGCAGTTTCAGTCACTTCCTCTTCCGATTCTATATTCGGACAGAGTATCATAAATTCGTCCCCACCCATCCGGGCTACAAAAAATATGTCTTTATGAAGATTCTGTTGGAACCTTTCCGCAATTTGCTGCAGCAGTTCATCGCCCACAAAATGCCCCAACGTATCATTGATAAATTTAAAGCGGTCCAAATCCAACGATAAAATTGCAAACTTTTGATTGTTTTCTTTCGCCAGTTTCAAAGTTTCCTGAATTTGTTTTCCCATCCAACGGCGATTATATAACCCGGTTAATTCATCATGATGGGCCAAATAGGCGTTCTGTTCTTGCACAAGCTTTTGTTCTGTAATATCTTTGCCGATTGAATAGACTCCTTCGATTTCATTATCCACCACGATTGGCACCAAAGTGACATTTAAAAATCTCCGTTGTCCGTTATTTTTCACTTCATGTTCAAAAAATTGCACTTCTCCCCGGATCGCTTTGTTAAAATACTCCGCAATTATCGGCCGATCTTCTTCTACGGTGGCTTCAATCAACCCCAATTTTCCGAACATATCTTCCTTTACGCCGATCAACTCCATCGTTTTCGGGTTCATATCGACGATAATCCCGTCTTTATTGATGGTCGTAATATATTCATGGCTATAATGGATTAAAGATTGATAGCGTTCTTCATTCACTTTCAGCTGCTTCTGTACATCACGAAATTCCGAAAAATCATAAATTGTGCCAAACACTTCCATAACCGCACCGTTATGTATAATTGGATCTAAATCCACGTAAATCAGCTTGCCATTCAACTCCAATTCAAAGTTTACTTTCTCCCCTTCAAAGGCTTTTATGTACATTGTATGCTTCAGTTCAGCAATGTCCGGTTCAAATACTTCAAAAGGTGTTTTCATTAATATCCGCTCTGTATTTCCCCCCAATTCAACCATTAATCTTCCTTCTGACATGGTATATTTCATTGAACCATCCTGCTCTTTTCGCACTTTGAAAAAACCATATTGGAGATTTTGCAATGTTCGAATAAAATTCGATTTCCCTTTTGATTCAAGCTGCTTTATTTCAGTAATATCCGTATGGAATCCAATCATATACTTCAGTTTCCCTTTGTCGTCTTTAAAAGGCACAATAATAGTGGAAGTCCAAAAGATGCTGTCATCCTTTGTTTTATGCTGCATTTCACCCCTCCAGGTGCGGCCGGATTTCACCGTTTCCCATATCTCGTCGAAAAGGTGCTTTGATTCAAATCCGGCATGAAAAGTTCGGACATTTAGCCCAATAATTTCATTTTGATCATATTTTAAGCGCTTACAATATTCTTCATTTGCATAAAGGATTGTGCCATCCCGGCTGATAATGGTCATATCAGCCCATTGATTCATGGCATATAGAAGAGGAGCCAAAATTTTATAAAATGCATCCATATCCGTAATTTTTTGTAAATCTAAAGCGGTAGAGAATTGCTGAATAAACGTTTTTGCCAAACCCAAATTATCTTTTTCCATATTTGCCATAGATCTCACCTTTATATCTCAGATTGCTGCATGAACATAACTTTATCTATATTATATTAATATACACTAATATATTGTATAAATTTTTTGACAATAGGTTAATCTATTTTTTATCAAAATTTTTTAAAAAAATCCTTTATCCGGTTTCGATCGCATCAAACGATCAAAACCGAATAAAGGATTCCAATGCCTATTGATCCGAATGGAGATGGCCTGCATCCCATTTTCCTCAAGGCTTCAAAAAAGCGGACCAGAGAGAGTTTTTCTTCTCCCAATCCGCTATCACGTCATTCAATCCTCCTGAATCGGTACATATCCCACTTTTTCAATCAATTTTTGACCTTGAGGAGATAAAACCCAATCAATCAATTTTTGCACATTTGGATTATCCGTTCCCGCGGTAACAATATAAAATTCTCCGGTAATCGGATACTCTCCGCTGCGGATCGTTTCTTTTGTCGGTGGCACTCCGTCAACGGACAATAACTTGATTTCCTTATTCCCCACCATTTCTTGTGAATAATATCGAAACGTATAACCGATGGCGTTTTCAAAATTTCGGTATTGGGCGACCTCATTGATGATTTCTCCCATTCCGCTGGCGACATTTTCCCTTGGCGGGTCCATGATCGGCGTATCCCCCATTAGCGACTGTAACGCCGTTTGGGATCCGCTGTCTTCCGGCCGTTGGTAAGCACGAATCGGCTCATTTTTTCCTCCAACTTCTTTCCAGTTGGTAATTTTTCCTGAATAGATATCTTTTATCTCTTGCAGTGTCAGCCCATCCACTTCATTTTTTTGATTTACGAAAAAGACAAAAGCTTCTTTTCCAATAGGGGTCAATTGCAATTCGACACCTTTTGCTTTCGCCCGTTGCAGTTGATTTTTGGATGGTTCATTGACAAAAATCAAATCCACTTTTCCGTTGATCAGATTTTCATAAGCTTCCGGCGTCGTATTAACCATCACTTCACTGTTATAAGGATCGTAAGTTTTCTTTGGATACGTCGCTTGGGCTATGGCGGAATACAAAGGATACAATGCCGTTGCTCCATCCATGACCGGCAACGGTTCCGTCAACTGAAGGGATGCTTCCTCATCCAAAGAGACCACTTTCGAATCTTCCTCGAAAGGCATATATTCAAATATATCCACTTCTGATGAAACGGTTGGAATGCTGTCTATATATTTTTCGTAAATCGGCCATACAGAACCGGCCGCAAGGGCAACAAAAGAAATCCCGATAAACCACAGAACCCTTTTCTTTGTTTTGAAAAAGCGGAACAAAAAGGCCAAAAAGAGCAAATAAAGAATAAGGGCTGATATGATCATGAATGGGATCCACTCAAAGTTTCCTATCAACAATGCCATAAAAACACCGGCAAAAGTGAAAAAACCTAGTACGATCAAAACAAGAATTGAAGCAAAAATATTGGTTATCATAAAAAATACCTCCTATAAGAAGATATTTCTTCATCTAGGAGGCATTTTCCTTTAATTGATTTAACGAACAAATAAATATTTTCCTTTCTCCAATACCACTTGCTTTTCTTCTTTTGCACCGCCGATTGTCACTTCGTCGATTTCATTTTTCCGGCCCAAATTGAAGCTGAAATGGCAATTTGGCGCTTTCAGTTTTATGTATGCCGGCGTGCTTTCCACGATTTCATGCTGAAATAAATCGGCCCACTCTTCCGCCCACTTTAAATCAGTGACCGTAAAAGAGATTTCCTTGATTGATACTTCACCGATCGGATGTTTTTGAATAGTTCCATTCTTTGCTAAATCATTGTAACGTTCCTCGTCGGAACCATCCCACTGGATGAGAAAGGGAAATTCAAAAGGTGAATCTTTTTTTCCGAAATGCAATAATTTCCAAGTCAGTACGCTTCCATCCGGCCGAACCCTTGAAAAAGAATCCGGCCCAATTACTTCATATCCTCTTTCCCGCAATTTTACCGCGTCTTCTTCGATGGAATTTGTTCTTAAAGCAATCCGCGTAAGTCCAACCTGTTCGTTCCGTTTTTTGTATGACGCATGCAGAGTGAAAGGAATTTTCGCAGATTGTTCCAACAGTTCTTTATCAAAGACGCCAATAAATTCGATGTAGGATAACCCGAAATAACAGAGGGCATTATACGTTCCCCACATTTCATGCTTTCCGCCTTCCACCGTATGAAGGCCAAGCTCTCTCGTTTTTTCCGCCATGGATTTTGGCTCTTTAACAAAATGAACAATATGATCAAGCCAATACATATTCATCCCCCATTAAACTTCAGATGTTGCCGCAATTTCGCCAATATCGGTCAATGATGCATCCCAATCTTTTCCGACATCCACCCAATCTTTGGCGTATGAATATTCAAACAACTCATCACATGTTAATTCAATCGCTGAATTGATGCTGCCGCACGCAGGGAACACCGTTGAAAAACGCTTTAACGAAACATCCAAATAGACATCCAAATCATGGGCCAACCCAAAAGGACAAACTCCCCCGATTACATGCCCAGTGAAATGTTCCACTTCTTCCGCGCTCAACATTTTCGCTTTTACGCCAAATGTGGATTTGAATTTTTTATTATCAATTTTTGCATCGCCTGCTGCCACGACGAGAAAAGCATTGCCTTCCTTATCTTTGAATGACAACGTTTTGGCAATCCTTGCAGGAATAACGTTCAATGCGGCCGCAGCCTGGTCCACCGTTGCACTGATTTGATCATATTCCAATATATCTTGTTCACGGTTAAACTTTTTCAAATGTTCTTTGACACTTTGAAGTGACATGCCACCCATCCTCCAATCCCTATTAAACATATTTAAATGATTTATTGTTGGATAAAATAAAAGACTAGTGGGACTAGTCTTCCAATATCATTAAATTTTATACTTTTTCAGCCAAAATTTCCATTAATTTTCTTGCCGTTTGTTCTTTTCCTTGAACTTCAATGAGGTCCCCATCGGAAGGGACGATATAATGCTGGACATCGCCGTATAAGGATTGGGAACTATTTGCCACCATGAAGTCCGCTTGGGATTCTTTCATCCGCAGTTTTGCCCGTTGTATCAAATAGCCGACATCCTCCGTTGCTTCCAGTTTAAAACCGACCAAGAGCACTTCCGGATCCCAGCCTTTAATTTTCCCTAAAATTTTAGGCGCTTTTTTAAAATGGATGATCGGAGGTTCATCGGAAGGCATTTTTCCTTTTTCCGTCAATAAATTCCCGCTTTGATCATAAACCTTGTCCACAATCCAATCAGAACCTGCTGCTGCCATAATCACGATATCGATTTTTTCCTTTTGGAGAATTTCTTTCATTTTTTCCCCCAAATCTTCAATACCTTCAAAACATACTAAACGCATGGATTCTTTATGTTCAGGAAGCTTTGTGAAATAGCCGTGCAAATAGATCACATCCGCTCCCATGGAATATGCCGTTTCAGCCAAAAAGCAGCCCATCGTTCCTTTTGAAAGATTGGTATGTCCGCGGACCCGATCCCATTTTTCGAGGGTTCCTCCGCTTGTAATGAGCACTTTTTTTCCATTCAATGTCTTCACAGCTATCACCTATCATTTTATCTGTCGTTATAGCTTAAGTTTACTGAACTTTATATCAATTTTCATTATTAAAATCGAAAATTTTCTATTTTAAAAAACAATTTCACCAAAAGAATCAATGATAATTAAAAAGCAGCCCCTGTTCGGAAGCTGCTCAGCTATGGTAACCAACCGTGTAAATTAATGCCCACGCAATATGCTTTAGTAGAAATCCACTGTATCATATCCGCGAGTATTAATATTACATTGATAATGGTATCATTATTTTATCAAAAAATCAAACAGAAAGGGTACTAAAGTTCTATTTTAATCTTTCTCTTGCATTTTCAATAACTCGTTTCCCAAAAATTTTAATTGCTCCCCCACACTGCATTGTTCTATACAAAAGCGGTGGGCTCCCGCTTTTCCCCGGGTCTGCCGCAATTCTTTTTTGATGGGACAATCTATACAAAAGGTATCAATCAATTCATCTATATCTTTAATCACTGCACTCTTGTTCACAAAACCCGTTCCCCCTTTTATTAGTTTCTATATTTTACTATCGGGATTTTTTATTTGTCAAAGCACTTTTCATCATTTCTTCATTATAAATATGAATTATTGCGCAATAAAACAATCCATGCAAAGTATTTCACAAAATGCCGATTCAATACCCGAAATAAAAAGGGGAATAATAAAACAGAAGTCCCAAATGGATGACCACTGGAACTTCTGCAAAGAAGAGCTTATTTAGATAATGGAACCCGCCATTCCGTTTGAAGCGGAATCACTTCCCTTTCAGCGATGAGGTGAAGCGTCAATTCATCTGGAATCTCTTCCATCTCCTCAGTTGAAAGTTCAATTGCACATTTGAAGCGGCCATGCTGATCTCTTTCATCGAATACGGAATTGCCGGTGTTATTCACGGCATATACTTTTCCACTTTTATCCACAATCGCCCATAATCGCAATTCCGGCGCTTTTTGTATGGCAAAACCGGACATTTTGATTTCAACCGTCTTATGTCTTTGGACTGGCAGCCAAGATTTTTCCAATGAAATTTCCGTTTTTTCTTTAATGGAATCAATCGTTAATTCATATCCATTATACTCGAAAGTTTTCGGCAATTCCTCCGGTTTGAAAGTGATGGAAAAATCAGAAACGGTCGGGCGATAAAGTGTGTCTACCACAATAAATAACTCGTCATCGGCATTCTTTTTCGGCACAAACGAATCGATGTTATTGACCGATACTAAATCACGGGGATTTCCATCCCAAAAGCCTCTGCCGCCAATCACATTTTCCGAAACAGGGTGTCCCCGGTTCTCATCCGCATAAATGTTTTCATATCCGAGCACTTCCCCTCCGCTATTTTCAATGCGGAAACCAATCATTGGGGAGTACGGGAAGAACGGATCGATGATTTCTTTGCCGAATTGTTTTTCTTTTGCCATCAATTGTTGCTGTAATCGTTTTTTAGCATCTTCCGTGTATTCCAATGTATAATCAATTTCTGTGGATGATGTCGCATATTTCACTTGATTGAAATTGATTCTTACATCTTCAATTTCAATCGATTCATTCAGTTCAACCACTTTTTGATGTCCGTATGCGGATGATAAATCGACCGGAATATCGATTTGCCAATGTCCATCTTTCCCTGCAAGATGATCGACATCTAACCGGATCATTCCCTTAGCAAAATGTTCAATATCTGCTAATGAAAGTTCGAATATCCCGTAATCATCATCATGAAGCGCCCAGCTGATCGAAATGTCTTCGATTTCTTTATTCTCTTCATCCAATAATTTTATGGATTCAGGTCCAAAGTCGATAAATGGATTCAACGTTTTCCCATGATTGTTTGTCACACGATATGAAAGGGCGATTCTTGTAGTATCCGCGATTAAATCTTCCACTTCCAATGTAATCCCTGCATCGGTTACAGATTGATTAACCGGTGTGGCAATATCGGTATCAGCAGCCATCCGCAACCCTTCATCCACACTGTCGCTCGTAAAGATTCCCCCTACAAGTTTGGCAAACCCGGGATTCACTGACAGCAAAATTCCCCCTGCAATGAGTGCGCTTGCCGCCGTACCAAGTATCCATGGTAAACGACGTTTCTTTTTCGATTTATACGGTTCCAACTGGTCCACGATTTTTTCTGCGAAATCTTCGGGCAGCGTTGGAAACTTTAACGTTTGTGCCAACAATTCATTTTCTTTATTCAGAAATTCCAGTTGTTGTTGGCAATACGGACAAGAATGAAGGTGCCGTTCCAGAATTGCTTTTTCACCCTCATCAAGAATCCCTTCAACGTAATCGAGCAGTTTATCCTCTTTCGGACACACCATACGAATACCCTCCTTCTTGAACATTTTTCCGCAACTTTTTCTTTGCGCGGTATAACTTATTGCGGACATCTATCAGGGAGATGCCCAATGTTTCGCTGATTTCGGCGTAACTGAGTTCGTTGGCGTAACGCAAAAGCAGAATGGTCCGTTCATCATCCGGCAATATTGAAACCATTTTCTCCAATTCCCTGCTTTTCTCGGTTTGCAATAAAACTACTTCCGGTGTTTCGTTGCTATGTAGGACCGCCTCTTCAATTTGTTCCGTCTGTGGTTGTTTTTTTCGGAGCTGATCGATACAGTGATTGATGGCAATACGATACAGCCAACTTTTAAAGGAACCTTTTTGATCAAATTTGGGCAATCGTTCATATACTTTAAAAAATATTTCCTGCAAAAGATCTTCCGCCGTTTGCGGATTTTTTGTCATCCGTAAAATCGTGGCATAGAGAGGATTTTTATATCGGTCAATGATGTGGATATATGCCCTCTTATTCCCTGCCAAGATTTGGCGTACATAACGAACGTCCTCATCCATGTTATTCCTCCTTTTCCTCTTCACTTAATAAAACGGAATTGACGTTGAAAAAATCTCACTTGATCAAAAAATAATTATCGATGGCCAAAAAATTGAAATCCATAATCGTTCCCTTTCACTGATTTTCTATATTTGCGCTATAATAAGATTAGAAAATAATTTTATGTAAGAAATATGGGGGGAATATGTTAGAAGTCTACATCGATGGTGCCAGCAGCGGAAATCCCGGTCCGAGCGGAATCGGTTTGTTTATCAGAGGGGAAGGACATTCCATTCAAATCGGAGAGTTTATAGGCGATTCAAACAACCATATTGCGGAATTTATCGCCTTGATTCGCGGATTGGAAGAAGCGAAAAAACTGGGAACGTCTTTCGTCTCGATCCGTTCCGACTCGAAAATTGTGGTAAGTTCCGTTGAAAAGCAATATGTGAAAAACGAACTGTTCAAACCGTATTTGGAAACCGCATTGAAACTGATCGAAGAATTTGAGCTGTTTTTTATCAAATGGATTCCGGAACAACAAAATAAAGCGGCTGATATGCTGGCGCGCCAAGCAATCCGAAAAGGGATTTAAACAATTTAATATAAAAAATAAGAGGCTGGGACAAAACTAGCTTCAAAATAGGAAAAAGGAGAATTTGAGCCAACTCAAATTCTCCTTTTTCCATTTCTCTCCATTATTTTTGGTCAGTTGATCTTTGTTGGCCGTGTATTTCCGTAAATTCACGGCCATTAAGGCAATGCCCATTTCATTTTCCACTTTCGATTTTCCTCGAACGGAAAATCGAGTGAAACGCAAATTAGCCTTCAAGAATCCAAAAACTGGTTCTACGTCTATTTTACGTTGACGGAAAATAGAACCAGCTTTTTCTTCTGAAAGCTTCGCTCTTACATATTCTTTTTGTTGTTCCCATTTTTCATTCACCATGACCTTTCGGTGATTGCCTTCCTTTGCTTTTGTGCATGATGAACGAAATGGACATCCTGAACAGTTTTCACATTCATAGATTTTCAATTCTCGTTTGAAACCAGTCTTATCTGTACGTACAGAACGATAACGGAAGGTTACTCGCTGCTGATTTGGACAAATGTAGGTATCACTTTCTTCGTCGTACATCCAATTGTCTGGATGAAATGGATTTTGTTTATATTTCTTCTTTTGTTCTTTCTCATACATGGTATATGGAATGAGTGCCTCACATTTTCGATTCGAAAGGATGTCTTCATAGTTTTGTTCACTACCATAACCAGCATCTGCGACAATATACTTTGGCAACGGAAAATAATCCTTTTCTATCTTATTCAAGAACGGAATTAATGTACGTGTATCAGTAGGATTTGGAAAGATGCTATAAGCTAGTGCGTATTGACCTTCTGTTGCGATTTGTACGTTGTATCCAGCCTTCAATTGACCGTTTTTCATATAGTCGTCTTTCATTCGCATGAACGTCGCATCTAAGTCTGTTTTGGAATAACTATTCCGTTCACCCAAGATTTCGAAGTCTTTTTGATACTTTTGTTTACGTAAAATCAAGTCAATCAACTGTTTGTACACTCGCTTCGGATATTTCCGTTCGCTTCTTAATGCTTTTCGTTCTGTGGCATCGGGCGATGCTTCTATCTTTTGGTCATATTCCGTAATCACTTCATCGACTTGTTGCACCATTTGAGCGAGTTCTTCAACGGACAGTTCTCCCTCATTTTCCCGCTCCATTTCAGGGATGATTTCCTTCTCTAACAGTTCGTTGTAGAGCTGATTGGATTTTTCAATTAAGCTTTGGTTGTATTTTTCAATGGATTTCTTCCATACGAAAGTAAATTTATTGGCATTCGCTTCAATCTTCGTACCATCGATAAAAATGGCTTCTTGATCGATTAACTTTTCTTCCACCAGTTGGCAACGGAATTGGACAAAACATTGACGAATTAATTCTTTTACTTCCGGATGCACACGAAAACGATTGATCGTCCGATAACTTGGTTCATATCCTTGTGCCAACCACATCATTCGTATACTGTCCTTTAATAGCGCTTCAATTTTTCGACCTGAAAAGACAGACTGCGAATAGGCACACAAAATAATTTTTAGCATCATGCGTGGATGATAAGCAGGACAACCTGTATTTCGAAGAAACGGCTGGAAGGCTTCATCTGGAATACTTTCAACTAAATGGTGGATGTGGAAGGCAATATCATTTTCTTGTAATTTTATTTCTAAATCTAAAGGCAAAACTAATTGATTCATGTTATAATATTTAAACATAAGGACACTTCTTTCGTTAAAATTTTTGGGGTTGGATACTTAAATTTTAACAGAAGATGTCCTTATTTTTATTGAAAAAATGAAGAACAGCCCATGAAATTTTATTCCAAAATTTCATGGGCTGTTTCCATTTTAGAGGGGGTTTTGTCCCAACCTCTTTTTATCTTCAAGCAATTTTCTTTGTTCAACTTTATTCAATAGAGCCCCGATTGCTCCGGAAAATCCGCAATCATTCAAGAAGATGGGCGTATGCTTTTTCAAAATGGTGTAATTGGCGATCACTTCTTTTAAATGGTCGTTATCCGCCA
This sequence comes from Ureibacillus sp. FSL W7-1570, assembly GCF_038593265.1. GTDB lineage: Bacteria > Bacillota > Bacilli > Bacillales_A > Planococcaceae > Ureibacillus > Ureibacillus suwonensis. The sequence goes on along the minus strand of NZ_CP151979.1, from coordinate 439,432 downwards.
ATGTGGAACCAATGTAAATGATGGTTTCGGATTTTTTCATATCCGCATATTGGATGCTTAAAGTCGTAATCACTTCCCCGACCAAAGCTTGGATGGTTGCAAGCAAGTCAGGAATCGGATACGAATTGTGATTTAATATATTCACCTTTCCAAAATTGCTTGCCGTCAAATGTCCCTCGATTGGAGGTTCCATTCCTTCGAAAATATCCTTTACAAACAAATCAATGAATTCCCGTTTCCCCTGTTTTGCGATTTTTGTAATTTCCCTGAAATCCGTAAGTCCTGTAATGATGGTGGAAAGGCCGGTCAATGTGCCGCCGCCAATGCCTGTCCCACCGACGCGCACATGATTTTCATTTTCCATATAATGAATGCTTGTGCCTGTTCCTACATTTGTAATGATGCTTTTTTGAATATTATGGCCTTCTTTTTTTAATAAGTATTTTACCCCTTTGATTGTCGCATCAAATTCCACTACATAGTCGATGGATTTATTGGTCTTCAACTTGGATAAAAGCTGTTCGGTTCTGCCGCCGGTAATTCCGATTTCCTCAATTTCAGGAAGGGATTCAATCCATTCTTTCACCAATGACAAATCTTTTGATGGGAACGCTTTAAAATGGAATTCATTATGATCGTCCAAGAATGCTACTTTCGTTAAAGTGCCGCCTGCATCAATTCCTATTGTATTCCTCATAGACTTTCTCCTTTATTGATTCCCTCTCTACACTTTAACTGGATTAATTTTTTATTGCAATATTTTTTTACAATTTTATTAAAATTCAAAACAAAAAAGAATGATAGTAAAATTATATAATTTTTGTGGATAAAATTAAACTTTTACCCCTTCTCTTGCAAACAAATTTCTTCTTTTGAATTCTTTGATTAGTCTGTGCTTATATCTGAATAATAATTTACATAAAGATTTTTCATATGTATCCAATGGCTGCCCATTGATTGTAAACTGGCTCAACGCCTCGGCATCCATCAACAAATTTTGCAATGTCATCACTTCCGTTTTCGGCATGACACATTGATGCAGGCGGTTGATGCGGGAAATTTGTTTTAAACCGGAACGGGTGATCAACACTTTATTTTCAATATCTTCGGCCACTTTCCGTAAATATTCGGCCAATTCTGCGTTTGGCAGAACTTCAACATAATCCGTCTTGATAACACTGCCGTCTTCTTGAACGAATTCCCGTTCTTTTTTTATATACGATAAAGACTTATGAATGGTATCCATTGAATGGATGTGGATTTTTGAAGGGAAAATTTCACCGGTGATATATGTTAAATATACCTCGGCTGCATTCTCGCCGTGATGGACCTCACTCAAATATACAGCAAATTGGTTCGTCTTTTGTCTTTCAATGACTTCATGGCCGTCTACAGATTTAAAAATTTGAAATAATGTCTTTGCATCATCCAGTGCCCGGTGCTGTTGAACCGAAACAATATCGAATTTTTCCATCAATTCGTTCAAACTCGGTTGCACCTTGATTTGATTCTCAATCATATATTTTTGTTGAAAATCGACCATTGGATATATAAAACGCCGTTGGATTCGATTGCGGAAAAGTTCTTCTTCTAAAATTTTCCTGTCAAATTCGCCAAAGGTAACGAAGATGGCATTCCCTTGGCACCATTCCTTGAACCGGTTGATGACTTGTTTGAAGGAAGGGGCCGATAATAAATCTTCCGTTTGGATGCCCGTTAATTGCTGTATTTTATTGCTCAATTTTTTTAATTTATACGGCTGAATCAATTCCGAGAAAAACTCAACCTCATCATTCGGCAGCCATTTCACCGCCCCTATTTCAATGATGTGCTGTTTTCCGCGGACTAAAGCCGCCTCAATATCCAAAAAAATATAAGTTTCCTTTCTCACAAGTGAATCCACCTTTTTTCTATCAATCTATCCCCTCCCATTGTATCGGAAAGTTGAAAGAAAAACACGCAAATTTACACAAAAATATTTCCGGTGTTTATTAATCAAAGGATGAAAATAATAACTTTTTCTTGTCCATAATAATTTCAGAGGTTTTGTTTTTCTTTTTGAAAAAATTAATGTAGGATAAATAGAAAGGGTAATGATCGGAGGATTATTTGTCATATGAACATGAAAGCACTCGAAAAAGATGCCATGAGAGTACTGAAAGAAACGAGTCGCACCTTTTATATACCGATTACTTTTTTAAAGAAAGATTTGAAAACGGCTGTGGCGAATGCTTATTTGATTATGCGCGCTTTGGATGAAATTGAAGATAACGAGCATCCGGAGGTGACAAACGAAACGAAACATTTTCTTTTAATGGAAGTAAGCGGGTTGTTAAAGGAAGAACCTTTTGATAATGAACGTTATTTGCAACTATTGGAACCTGTGAAGCAGTACATGCCTGAAGTGACGATGCGCATGAATGACTGGATTTCTTTATTGCCCGCGGGATCCAAAAAAATCGTCTGTGATGCCGCCAGCGAAATGGCCTTTGGTATGGCGAAATGGGCAAAAGCCAACTGGCAAGTCCGGACAAAGGAAGATTTGGACGATTATACATATTACGTTGCAGGACTTGTCGGTGTCATGCTTTCAGATTTATGGGAATGGGACAGTCAAGTCAAAACGGACCGCGATTTGGCAATCGGATACGGCAGGGGCTTGCAAGCGGTCAATATTTTGCGCAATCAACACGAAGATATGGAAACACGCGGCGTAAGCTTCATCCCCCAAGGATGGACGAGGGAAGATTTATTCCGATATACCGAGGAAAATTTGCAAAAAGCCGATCAATATATGGATGATATATCGAAACGTTCCATTCTGTTGTTCTGCCGCTTACCTCTTGCCCTTGCCCATAAAACATTGGATGCTTTGAAAGATGGCAAGGAAAAAGTGAGCCGCAGCGAAGTGGAAGAAACGGTAAAAGAAATTTTGGCAGAATGAAAATACGGCTTATCCTTAAGTGAAATGCTGATTTACACTTGAGGATAAGCCGAAATTTTTTAGCGGAATCTTCGACAATCCTACTGGCGGAATGTCCATCCCTGATTGGATTTCCCGCTTTACACCCGTTTTCAAAAAAGAGAATGAGTGAATGAAAAATGACCCATTCATCATTCCCTCTTCTTCCAAACTATTGCATCATCTTTCGCAGGCGTAATTGTCATGGTCCCGGTCGAATTTGCTCTGATAAGCAGGATGGCCTGCCGGAACACCATCCGGATAAACTTTTCTCAATTCGGTACAGTTTTTGAAATTTTCTGTTCCCCCTGATGTTGCGCCTCTATCCGACTTCTGTTCAGATGTTCCGCTTGATGAACCGGAAGACGATGTTGAAGAGCCACCCGATTGCTCATCAAAGTCCCCCTTCGTCGTCCCTTCCGGACCATAAGACCATAACCCCGTTCCCTTTTCCCGCGCTTCTCTGGCGAATTTTCTAAAATATTCGGCATAGGTTACATCAGGCGGATAAGTGGATGGTTCTGCATAGCCATTTAATACAAGATCCGCATTAAACATTTTTGCCCGGATTTCATTTTCATCCATCAAATCAGTCGGAATGTCCAACCAAACGATTCTCAAAAGCCTGCCATATCTGTCCGTTTCTGAAACGTCTTTTTGCAAGTATACTTTTTTCCCTTCCAATTTTGATTTCGTATAATTGTTCGCTTCTTTCCCGTAAGGTTCCGTACGGGTAGTGGATTCAGGGGTGTTGACGCCTATTAATCGAACTTTGCTGCCATCAGAAAGTTCGATTGTATCTCCATCTACCACCCTTGATACGGTAGCCGCTTCTAGACCCAAGTTTTGCAAAAGCTTTTCCCTATCCTGTCCAACTGTCCCCTTCCCAACCTCTTTATTCACTTTTTGTTCTTCCGGAAGTGTTTCCTTTTCTTCCTTATGGTTTTCAAGTTCCACATCTTCCGTTTTTTCAGTGTTCCTTTCTTCGGAAGCCACGTCTGTCTTAACGGTTTCTTCTTGCCCATCCATATTGGCCAGCCCTATCATTGCAACAGCCAATCCAATAATGAAGATAACGGGAGGCATTTTTGAATGAACTTTTAATTGTTTGTTCACCTTCCATTCATAAAGCCCCCAAACGGCAATTCCTAATCCGATCGCCAATACCGGTTGGATCAATGACAGCAGCAAAGCTATAATTGCCAAAAAAAACCAGATCCACTTTTTCATACATTCAATTCCTCCACAAACTGAAAGCCCTTCGTTTTTAAAAACCGCATATGATGCGGGAATTTTTCAATGGTCTCTGAACAATCGATATCGGTAAAATCCAAGTGTCGGAATTCATTTCCAGGGAAAAAGACAGATAAAATGCATCCATATGTCTTGGATTCCTCCGAAAGGGACTTATCGTATACATGGATCAACACTTCATCGACCGGCAATAAATGAAAAAACTCTCTGGCGATTTTTAATGTACAACTGCATACATAATCTTGATATAGTTGAAGATATTTTCCCTTTGCCATTTTCCGTTCAGAGAGCTTCCCCGTTTTTGTTAAAGACAGAACATTGACGGGAACAACCGTACGATTTAATATATCCAATTTCACAACAGCACGAAGACCTTCAAATTCAAACCGGACTTTGCTTCCGAGTTCCTCAATCTCTTCAAAAGGAGCATATTTGGTGATGACGGCCTGCCAAGCATCCTTTTGATGCTCCAGAACTTTTTCCGCCAATCTTTTGTCATTCTCCCAAGTTTTATATATCTTTTCATCTTCCAATTTGGCAAGTTCGATATCTGCCAAAATGGCTTTCTTCCGCGCTTCCACCCTATTGAACAATTTATCCCTCCAAGAAGGCGAAAACTGATCCGCCTTCTGTTTCAATGCTTTTACCGTAGGGCCCTCTTCGCTATGAATGTCAAAGGGAGGGTTGGAAGATGCAATTTCATGCCAATTGATCGGGGAAGAAACGCGTTCATGGAGATTCGTCAGGGATTGAATAAGCGTTTCATACATGCCGACTATCTCTTTCGCTTTCTCCTGTTCTTGAAGTTTTTGTTGTTCTTTTAAAATTTTTTGGTAGTTTGTCCGGGATGTTTTGGAACGGGAAGTGAGTTGTTTTTGATAAGACAAGCCGCTTCCGGGGATTCCCGCACTAAACGTTGTCCCGCGGCTGCTCGAACTAATCCGCGCCCCTTTCCCGCCGACAGAAACGCCGACACCCTTTTTCCCGACATTTAACCTCACACCTGGAGCCAATTTAATACTTTTTCGGAATCGGAACCCCATAATTGCCATCACTCCTGAAACTGTTTGCATGCATAAAATTCTTTCGTTACCGCAATGTTTTATTTAAATATGAGTCCCTCTGTTCTTGCGGTACCATATTGCCGCCTGTCCCCCACAAAATGTGGGTGGCTTGATCGAAACGCTCGATTAATCCCTGTTCCTTCAAATAGTCTTTGCCTTCCTTCAACAATTGAATAGGTCCGAATACACTTGCATGGCTCGAAGGTTCCATAAAAATCCCCTCTCTCCGGACCATTTCCTTCAAACTTTCAAATAAAAATGCATCTTCCACTGTATAACATCCGCTTAAAATCGGTTCCATCAATTTCCCGACAAACTTCGACGGACGGCCAACCGCCAACCCGTCCGCTTCCGTACGGTTCGTTAATCCGATGTCATCAACGGATATTTGGTCATGCAACCCTGTCATCATCCCTAACAGCATGCATGGAGACTCGGTCGGTTCCCCAAAGAAAATATGGACATGTCCTTTATACAAAGCTTTTAATCCATATGCCACTCCCCCAGGTCCGCCGCCGACTCCGCAAGGCAAATAGACAAATAAAGGATGCTCTTGATCTACCGGGATTTTTAAATCCTCCAGCTGTTTTTTCAATCGAAGGGCGGCCACAGCATATCCGCTGAACAAATCGATGGAGTTTTCATCATCCACAAAATGGCACATCGGATCTTTTTCGGCCTGCTTTCTTCCTTCTTCCACGGCCAAACTATAATCGGACTCATATTCAATCACTTGGACACCCTTTTCCCGAAGCAAATTCTTTTTCCATTCTTTTGCGTCCTTGGACATATGCACAGTCACTTGAAAACCCAATTTTGCGGCCATGATTCCAATGCTTAACCCTAAATTGCCCGTTGATCCGACCGCAATTTTATATCGGCTGAAAAGCTTCTGAAACTCTTCGCCGGCAAATTGGGAGTAATCATCCGTTTCTTTTATGAATCCGTGTTGGATGGCGCATTGTTCCGCATATTTCAATACTTCATAAATGCCCCCGCGCGCTTTGATTGAACCGGAAACCGCCAATTCATGATCGCATTTTAATAGAAGCTTGCCCAAAAGCTTCTTATTTGCATTCTTCTCAATAAATGGCTTCATATTCGGTATTTCAATTATTTTTGATTCAATGATCCCTTGTAATTTTTGAGTTTCGGGAAACACTACCTGTATATATCGGCTGAATCTTTTCAGGCGTTTTTCCGCTTCAAGAACATGCTGAAAAGTAAAGGAATGATTTTGTGGCAATTGATCCGTTTTGTTCGGGTTTATCCATAATACAGGTTGAGATTTTTTCATTTTGTCCAACATCAACTGTTCATTTTCCGAAAGATTGCGTGGTAAGTCAGGCATTTTCATCCTCCTTTTTCGCCAAAAGCGCCCGTTCACAAATTTGTCGAAATTTTATTTCAAAGTCCAAATTATTTTTCTCTGTTCGTTTTTTGGGTCCCTTCATTTTTCCGCCCGAACGACGAAATTTTGCATTTTCATGCCTAAAAAAGAGCATTTGATCAATGTTTTCATCTGTAAATTCTTTTCCATTTTGGTTTAAAACAAAGGCACCTTTTGCCAAACACATGGCAGCCAAACCGTAATCTTGTGTGATCACAATATCGTATTTTGAAACCGCATTCACTATCGCAAAATCAACGGAATCCCGCCCTTCCGATACTTGAATTGTTATTGCATTCTCCATTTCTATTTGATGGGAAGTATCGCAAAACAAGAATGGTTTTATCTCATATTGAGATGAAACAAACACAGCAATATCAAGGACTGGGCAGGCATCGGCATCAATTAGAACGGAAATTATACACACCATCCCCTTTACTAATATTTAGGAATAAATATTATTTAAATATAATTTTATTTTACATAATTTAACATTTTATTTTCCTTAGTACAAAAAATGGTGATTGAATTGTTTGAAAAATCGTAATAACATTTTCTCATAAGATTTCTAAGGGGGAAAACAAACAATGACAACAACTGTAAAAAATAAAGCGAATGCAAAAGAGTACATCGATTCTGTTTATAACCAACTCAAAAATAAATATGATTATCAACCAGAGTTTTTACAAGCAGTAGAAGAAGTATTCTCCACATTGGTTCCGGTATTTGAACAACATCCTGAATACATCGAACACAACATCCTTTCAAGAATCGTTGAACCGGATCGCATTATCAGCTTCCGCGTAACTTGGCAAGATGATCAAAACCGTGTTCATGTAAACAAAGGTTATCGTGTTCAATTCAATAATGTAATTGGACCATACAAAGGCGGACTCCGTTTCCATCCATCCGTAAACGAATCCATCATGAAATTCTTAGCCTTTGAACAAATTTTCAAAAACGCATTGACAGGACAGCCAATCGGTGGTGCAAAAGGCGGTTCCGACTTTGACCCTAAAGGAAAATCCGATGCGGAAATTATGCGTTTCTGCCAAGCATTTATGACTGAATTATACCGTCATATCGGTCCTGATGTCGATGTTCCTGCCGGAGATATCGGTGTAGGTGCACGCGAAATCGGTTATTTATGGGGCCAATACAAACGCATCAAAGCAATGCACGAAGCAGGTGTGTTAACTGGTAAACAACCTGGTTACGGCGGTTCTTTAGCTCGTAAAGAGGCGACTGGCTACGGTTTAGTATACTTCGTGGAAGAAATGTTGCGCGACCAAAACGAATCATTCTTAGACAAAACAGTTGTTGTTTCCGGTTCTGGTAACGTTGCAATCTACGCTATCGAAAAAGCCCAACATTTCGGAGCAAAAGTTGTTGCATGTTCTGATTCCAACGGTTACATTTACGATCCAGAAGGCATCGATTTGAATGCAGTCAAAGAAATTAAAGAAGTAAAAGGCGAACGTATTAAAAAATATCTTGAATATCGTCCAAACGCAACTTATACAGAAGGCTGCAAAGGCATTTGGACAATTCCTTGCGATATCGCATTGCCTTGTGCAACTCAAAATGAAATCGACGGCGAATCTGCAAAAACTTTGATCGCTAATGGCGTAAAAGTGGTTGCAGAAGGGGCAAACATGCCTTCAACTCCGGAAGCCATCAATGAATATTTGGCAAATGGTGTATTATTCGGACCTGCAAAAGCTGCCAACGCGGGCGGTGTTGCAACTTCCGCTTTAGAAATGGCGCAAAACTCCAGCCGCACTTACTGGTCTTTTGATAAAGTGGATGCAAAACTCCATGATATTATGAAAGAAATCTACAGAACAAGCAAAGAATGCGCTGAAAAATACGGTTCTCCAGGCAATTTAATGGTTGGTGCAAATATCGCGGGATTCATTAAAGTCGCAAACGGTATGGTTGCTGAAGGGGTATATTAATCGCTTCAAAAAATAGGGGAATTTATTTAAAAAAGGGGTTAAAATATATAACATTTTTTGAGCCAATTGTTGTGATTTTTATCACAGCAATTAGCTTTTTTTGCCTATTGATACATAAATATGGAATATGTTTTACTTTAAATTGGGAGAATATTAAGGAGGTTTTTTAATGAGCGAAAACGAATCTTACCAGCAAGAACAAGAACAAGAAAAAATCAATCCGTTATTGACCATTTGGTTGCATCCGAAACGGACAGCACGTTATGTATTAGAGTATAAAAAATTCCCATTCGTGATTTCACTCTTATCCATCGGTTATATTGGAAGCCTTTTTTCAGGATATATTGACATGGGATTGTATCCGGATTTCCCCCTTTGGGCAATCGTTTTACTCACCATCATTCTTTCCCCGATCGTTGGCATAATCAGCAATGCTTTTTCCGCATTAGGAGTATGGCTCATCGGAAAACTGTTTTCAGGCCAAGGTACTTATGAACAAATATTTAAAGCGTCTTCCCTTACCGCATGGCCATTCATCGTGTTGATTCCGATTTATCTGCTTTGGATGATCATCGATCCGGAAAGTTTATTCAATATGAGCGATCAATTTGGAGCCTTCTCGATCATTGGTTTACTGTTCACCGTTGCCGTCAGCATCTGGTCGATTGTCATCATGATTGCGGCAATCGCTGAAGCGCATCAGTTTTCCAATTGGAAATCTTTCTTCACTGCATTGATATTCATTATTATTTTAACAATCATATTCGTCATCATCGGACTCATTATCGGTGTAATCATCATGTTCTTAGGAATCGCATACTTTTTCTGATCATTGACAAAAGGCTTGGAGTTGAAAAGATACGGAAGCATTTCCTTTTCAATTCCAAGCCGTATTTATATTAATTCCAAAATGTTCAGAATATTTCGAAAGGATTAAATATAATCATCCCTTCGCAAATCATTAAATGACATTTGCTTGTTGATTGCTGTAGAGCTTCGATACACCGGATTCGATTGCCGCATTTGCCACGGCCTTGGCAACAGCCGGTACGACCCTTTCATCCAATGGTTTCGGAATCACATAATCTTCCCTTAATTCACTTTCCTCAACAAGGGATGCAATGGCACGGGCAGCAGCCATTTTCATTTCTTCGTTAATCTCCGAAGCCAACACATCCAATGCTCCTCTGAATATACCAGGGAACGCAAGCACGTTATTAACCTGGTTCGGATAGTCTGAACGTCCTGTACCGATGATTCGCACTCCCCAACGCTGCGCATTCTCATATGTGATTTCCGGATGTGGATTTGCCAATGCAAAAACAATCGGATCCCGTTTCATGGAATCGATATGGGCTTTCGTCAAAATGTTGGCAACGGAAACGCCGATGAATATATCCGCACCGACAATGGCATCATCCAAAGTCCCTTTCAATTTTTCCGGATTTGAAATCCTTGCGATTTCTTCCTTCACCGGATTCATGGAAGCGCGGCCTTCATAAAGGATTCCTTTTGAATCACAAACGACAATATTTTCATAGCCGAAATTCTTCAACAGTTTCAATGTGGCGATCCCAGCCGCACCTGCACCGTTAATGACGATTTTTACCTCTTTTTTCCGTTTTCCAACAATTTTTAAAGCATTTTCCAATCCTGCTGCAACTACAATTGCCGTTCCGTGTTGATCGTCGTGGAAAACCGGAATATTGCATTCCGCTTTAAGGCGTTCTTCTATTTCAAAACAGCGGGGAGCTGCAATATCTTCCAAATTGATCGCGCCAAATGTAGGCTCCATTGCTTTCACTGTTCTGACGATCTCATCCACATCTTTTGTATTTAATGTGATTGGCACCGCATCCACATTTGCAAACCGCTTCAACAATAACGCCTTACCTTCCATTACGGGAAGTGCCGCTTCCGGACCAATATCCCCCAACCCTAACACGGCAGTTCCATCAGATACAACCGCCACCAAATTTCCTTTCATTGTATAATCATATACTCGCATTGGATTTTTTTCGATTTCCTGACAAGGTGCAGCAACTCCAGGAGAATAGGCCAAACTTAAATCCCGCGCATCATTTACGGGCACTTTTGAAATAATCTCCATTTTCCCCTTAAATCGCTGATGCATTTCCAAAGATTGTTTCATTAAATCCATTCTTATTCATCCCCTCAACCACTTTTTAAAATATTGTTTTTTGTATAATATTACTTTACCCAATTGAAGTCAATAACATTTTTTGTAAATCATCGAAAAAATATTGATATTCAAAGGTTTTTAAAGCGCTTTCATGATTTTTAAACGGCTTCACTCTCTATAAAAACCGGGATTTTTTATTATATTGATATAATAAATAACTCACTTTTCACAATAGAAACCTTGATTTCACAAGCTTTTTATTGTGAAAAGGAAAACACACTATTTTACTTGGTCAAATATGATAGTTTTCACATACTTCAATTAATAAAAAAATGAAGTTGTCACAAAATTTTCATAATTTCAACAAAAAAAATAAGAGACACCCCAAATGATTTGAAGTGTCCCATTCATGATTGGTAACCCGATGTATCTAATTAATTCCCTGCAAGTTCCTCGATAAAGTCGTATGGAACGTATGTTTTACGTGGCTCCAACAGTGCAGGCGCCTTGGCGAACTGCTTCGTTGTTTGGTTTTGGATGTAGCTTGTTTTGCCTCTCGTAATGATATAGAAAACGCAGCCCTTGGATACAACCGCTCCATTCCCAGTGGAATCCACCCTGTATCCAAGCTGTTCGGCTATCAATCTTAACGGCACCATTTTCACATTGTTGATATAATAGTGATCCTGTTCCGCAATTTTATATGCTTTCTCTATATTTGATGCTTGTTGCCCATTCTCATCCCGTTCCAACACGATGACCTTTGACGGGCCTGTTTGTGCCGGATAGGATTCAAGCACAACTTCATAGAAAATCAGTACTTCCTTATCGATCACCGAGTCTTTCTTTAATTTTTTGCCGGATAAATTGATAATTTCCGTTTTTTCATCAAAGTGAATGTACAAATCTTTGGCCGCATTTAAAAACTTTTGGTCGAATTTGTCCAACTGAACCGTGCCCGGATTGTCCGTATTAACAATGACCACATCCGGCGAATATTGAGGCGGATAAATCATGATCATCGGCTTTGTACCATCGACAAAGGCGGTTATCTTCATGCCCTCTTTCAATTCAACCGCATTTCCGGCATTATCAAATACCAAAGTTTCATCATCGAAGTAAAAACCAAAAGGATTTTGTTCCGAATCAATTGTGGCAAAGAATTGGCCGTTCTCTTGTTTCGAGATTTTACTGATTGTTCCGCTCACCTGAAAATAGTTGAATTGAACCTCCGCCTTTTTTTCCACAGTCTCGTTGGGAGCGTTTTCTTGCGCTTGTACGCGCGCGTCCGGGAGCACTGCAAAGCTGCCGAGCAATGCCAATGCACAAAGAGTTGACAAGGTTTTTTTCATGCTTTCTCTCCTTTCTTTTTTGTTTTCGTTCAATTAGTCGAATGGAAGCGGAAAAGGTTACAAAGTTCCCCAAAATTTTCTTTTTCCGGTTGTTTTTCAAAATAAAAAGTGGCTGGGACAAAACTAGCTTCTAGATAGGAAAAAGGAGAATTTGAGCCAACTCAAATTCTCCTTTTTCCATTTATCCCCATTATTTTTGGTTAGTTGATCTTTGTTGGCCGTGTATTTTCGTAAATTCACGGCCATTAAGGCAATGCCCATTTCATTTTCCACTTTCGATTTTCCTCGAACGGAAAATCGAGTGAAACGCAAATTAGCCTTCAAGAATCCAAAAACTGGTTCTACGTCTATTTTACGTTGACGGAAAATAGAACCAGCTTTTTCTTCTGAAAGCTTCGCTCTTACATATTCTTTTTGTTGTTCCCATTTTTCATTCACCATGACCTTTCGGTGATTGCCTTCCTTTGCTTTTGTGCATGATGAACGAAATGGACATCCTGAACAGTTTTCACATTCATAGATTTTCAATTCTCGTTTGAAACCAGTCTTATCTGTACGTACAGAACGATAACGGAAGGTTACTCGCTGCTGATTTGGACAAATGTAGGTATCACTTTCTTCGTCGTACATCCAATTGTCTGGATGAAATGGATTTTGTTTATATTTCTTCTTTTGTTCTTTCTCATACATGGTATATGGAATGAGTGCCTCACATTTTCGATTCGAAAGGATGTCTTCATAGTTTTGTTCACTACCATAACCAGCATCTGCGACAATATACTTTGGCAACGGAAAATAATCCTTTTCTATCTTATTCAAGAACGGAATTAATGTACGTGTATCAGTAGGATTTGGAAAGATGCTATAAGCTAGTGCGTATTGACCTTCTGTTGCGATTTGTACGTTGTATCCAGCCTTCAATTGACCGTTTTTCATATAGTCGTCTTTCATTCGCATGAACGTCGCATCTAAGTCTGTTTTGGAATAACTATTCCGTTCACCCAAGATTTCGAAGTCTTTTTGATACTTTTGTTTACGTAAAATCAAGTCAATCAACTGTTTGTACACTCGCTTCGGATATTTCCGTTCGCTTCTTAATGCTTTTCGTTCTGTGGCATCGGGCGATGCTTCTATCTTTTGGTCATATTCCGTAATCACTTCATCGACTTGTTGCACCATTTGAGCGAGTTCTTCAACGGACAGTTCTCCCTCATTTTCCCGCTCCATTTCAGGGATGATTTCCTTCTCTAACAGTTCGTTGTAGAGCTGATTGGATTTTTCAATTAAGCTTTGGTTGTATTTTTCAATGGATTTCTTCCATACGAAAGTAAATTTATTGGCATTCGCTTCAATCTTCGTACCATCGATAAAAATGGCTTCTTGATCGATTAACTTTTCTTCCACCAGTTGGCAACGGAATTGGACAAAACATTGACGAATTAATTCTTTTACTTCCGGATGCACACGAAAACGATTGATCGTCCGATAACTTGGTTCATATCCTTGTGCCAACCACATCATTCGTATACTGTCCTTTAATAGCGCTTCAATTTTTCGACCTGAAAAGACAGACTGCGAATAGGCACACAAAATAATTTTTAGCATCATGCGTGGATGATAAGCAGGACAACCTGTATTTCGAAGAAACGGCTGGAAGGCTTCATCTGGAATACTTTCAACTAAATGGTGAATGTGGAAGGCAATATCATTTTCTTGTAATTTTATTTCTAAATCTAGAGGCAAAACTAATTGATTCATGTTATAATATTTGAACATAAGGACCCTTCTTTCTGTTAGGTTTTGTGTGCTAACTTAATTTTAACAGAAGAGGTCCTTATTTTTTATTGAAAAAATGAAAAACAGCCCATGAAATTTCATTCCAAAATTTCATGGGCTGTTTCCATTTTAGAGGGGGTTTTGTCCCAGCCTCCTTCCTTATTTCAACTCCACCTTCTGCAATTGTTGATATATTTCTTTCCAAGTCGCCAAACGGCTTTCTTCCTGCAATAACAGACGCTCTGTGTGGATTTGATTCATCGCTTGGTGGTAAATATGCTTGCGCAATCCTTCCGCTTCCTTCGCGATTTGCTCTTTCGCCCAGTCCATCATCCGATGCTTTTCTTCTTCCAAATAACGCTCCGCATCCGGTTTTGTCATATCTTCCAACGCTTGTTTCAACTGTTCCTTCTCATTCTTTTCAAAGAAGGATTTCGTGTTCTTGAAGTAGGATTTCACGGATGCATATTTATTGAAGTCTTCAAATGGACCTTCAAAATCCAATAATTCCGCATCTTCGAATTCATAAGCGATAAATGAGAAGCTCGGATTCATTTCTTTCAAAGAACGGCTTTCTTCTTTGAAACGTTCTTTGATTTGTTTTTGAATGAATTGGGCGATGCGGAAATTCGTCACCCGAAGCTCCTGGGCAAAGTCGAATTTCAATGAACTCAATGTTTCTTTCAATGCTTTGCTTAAAGCTTCCTGAGGCGATAATGCCGCAAAAGTCGATGGATTATAACTTTCTCTGAAAAAGTCAGGATAACGGTAATATACCCGTTGCAGTACGTAATATAATAATTCATCGAGCTCTTGTTTCGCATCGCTTTCAATCATGCTGGTAGACGCACTGCTGTAATGCTTTTCCACATAATTTTCTAATTGGGCGAGTTCTTCCAGGCGCTCATCTTTCCGTTTTAAGTTTTCCTCTGTTTGCGTGATTAAATCGGACAAGCGTTGATGTGTTTTTTCCACTTCCTCATGAAGCGCTTGGATTGCGATGGATGCAAGGTCTTCGTTCAAGAAACGGTAAAAGGCTTCTTCAAATGGCTGCATGCCGGAAGCATATTCCGCTTTTTCCTGCTTTTCACGCAACGCAAGCAAACTGGACACACCAAACAATTTAGGGAATCGGATGCCAAAACGCTGCAATTCATTGCGGACGTATGCCTTCACTTCTTCCGCTTCCTCTTCATTTTTTGCCAAGTCGATGGCATTCACAATAAAGAACATTTTATCCAATTCAAAGGCATCTTTTACGCGGCCCAACTGGATCAGGAATTCCCGGTCCGCCTTTGCAAAGGCATGGTTGTAGTATGTGACGAACAAAATCGCGTCGGCATTGCGGATATATTCAAAGGCGACACCTGTGTGGCGTGCGTTGATGGAATCCGCCCCCGGTGTGTCTACAAGGGTTACCCCCATGCGCGTAAGCGGGCAATCATAGTAGAAGTTGATGTTATCCACAAAGCAGGAGCGGTGTTCTTCCGCAACAAAGCGCTCAAATTCTTCCCTGTTGACCCGAAGAACTTCACCGAGTTTTTCGCTGTATGTTGGGTATCCTTCTTTATAAGCGCGGATAAAAGATTTATGCACATTCAAACGCTCGTCTTTCAGTTCAACCTGCAAAGCTTCATCCGCCCGATTATAAGCCTCTTCCAGCGATTGCACCGTCATGCCGATCGCTTCGTAGGCAAATTGGATATCTTCCAATAACTGATCCTTTGTTTTTAATTGCACATCCGCCGTTTCGTGAAGATGTTCTTCATCGACTGGACGGATTTTATTGATGGCCGCTGTTGTCGGGTTTGGAGAAACCGGCAATACTTTTTCGCCCATCAATGCATTGGAGAAGCTGGATTTCCCTGCACTGAAAGCGCCGAATAAGGCAATTGTAAAGTCTTTATGTTCAAGTCTCTCCACTTTTTTCAATAAGAAGTCTGACACTTCTTCAAAACCTTCGACTTGTCGGACAAGTTTTGCCGTACGCACTGCGTTTTCAACGACTTCTTCCCCTTGGACGGATAGGCGGTTATGCTCCTCATGCCCTTCGACAATGACCTCTTCTTTTTCTTCTTTTTTCAACATGGATGGATCAAATAACCGAATTTCTTTCAATTCTTGTTCAAATCGGTTTTCCCATAGCGCCTTCTGTTTTCTTGCTCCATCCCTTGTATCTTTCGATGCATGAACGAGCTGTCTTTCCAAAAATTCTTTTCTCTCGTCCATTTGGGCAATGCTTTGAATCACCTTCGCTTTTTTCTCCAGGTTTTTCAATTTTTGCCGAGCCGGCGCTTGAGCCGTTTCACTGATTTCTTTCAAAAGCGGAATTTGACTTTCTTTCCATGCGTCCGTTTCCCGGATGAAATAACGGCGTGTCGCCTCTCTTACCCGGTTGGCAAAGTTGAGCACCGCATCGCCAGTCACGATGGCGTTTTTTTGCACGCATTCTTCGATGAGGCTGAACGGCACATCAAAGGAAATGGCATCGATTTCGCCCGCCCTTTCATCGGTCAACGCGCCAACATCTTTCAACAACTGTTTCATTAAAGACTTCATGTGCCCGATGATCTGGGATTGCAAAATGGATTGATATTGATCGTAAACGTCTTTTTTCCGGCGATCGATCTCTTCCTGTGTTTTCTTCTTCCAACCGAATAAGCCGCCCACTTTGAAACCTTCCTGCTGGCTTTCCAGATAAAGCCGCAATTTTTCCCGGAAATCCGCAGGGATGATGGCCGCATTTTCCAGCAAGTCATTGCGCTTTTCTTTAAAGCTATCTTCCCATTTTTCAATAGAGAAAAGTTCCGTTTGCAATTTCAATTTTTCATATTGTTCGAGAATATCTTCACGGTTTGCCCAATCATCGGCGGATAAAACTTCCGAGAACTCCTCAAAACGGGCATTTTTCTCTTCTTCCAAGAAGGCCAAATGTTCACTTTGCATTTTTTTCAAAGTGTTTTCGGCCGTTTCAATCAATCGTTCCTGCCAATGATTCATGGAATCCATGACAATGTTCTTCACTTTTTCAAAATCATTGTGCGGATGATCCAATTGCTTCAACGATGTGAAAAAGATGCCTTTTGGCTCCACTCCCCAAGCTTTGAAGGAGTTGTGGACCGATTCTTTATATTCATCAAAAGAAAGCTCATTCTCATTATGCTTGTCGATTTGGTTCACAATCAAATAGACGTTTGGATTGTATTTCATTAATTGTTTCGTAAATTGGAAGTTCAATTCGGATTGCACATGGTTGTAGTCCATCGTATAAAAAACGATGTCTGCGATATGCAATGCGGATTCTGTGCTCATTCGGTGAGCATCGTCTGTGGAATCCACTCCCGGTGTATCCATTACAGTTACACCAACAGGCAATTTCGAATCTTTATGCCCGATTTCGATTTGAGTCACAAGCTCTCCGTTTTTGCTCAATTCTTTGACCGTTTTTATATCGTAACCGGCTTCAAATTTCACCGGCTTATCATTTTTCATGTAACAAATGGCAAAATCCTCATCCGATTTATGCACTTTTACGATATTTGCGCTTGTCGGAATCGGACTGGATGCTAAAATATCTTCTCCGGATAAAGCGTTGATCATACTGGATTTTCCAGCAGAAAAATGCCCCGCAAATCCAATGACATACTCTTTTTGCAGAATTTTTTTCGCAAACAGATGGAGTTTTTCCATCCGCTCTTCATCTTCATTCCGTTTGAAGACTATGTATTGAACCGCTGCTTGTTCTAACAGTTGCTCCATTTTTTCGTCAAAAGTACTCATGCAATAAATACCCCTTTGCCTTCATTTTGTCACAATTATAATATTAACATGGTTTTAAAGCAAAATCGCTAGTAAATCAAAAAGATTCAAAGGAAAATGGAGTTTTTTTCGGATAAAAAATAGTGCCCCACTTTAAAAAGTGTTGGCACTATTTTGTCACGTTATCGAAAATGTATGTACCAATCCAGCAATAGATGGCAATTGTCGAAGCAATGAACAGGTAAACCATTCGTCTTTCCCTTCCTAATAATGAGAATCTTTATCAATTATTATATAAAAAATTTCAACATTATAAAATAGAAAATTTTTTATTTGGCTGGTTTTTCTTTTGTCGAAAAAAGGTATTGAATGTACAAACACCTAATCTATTTTTCCTCATAAAAAGCTGTATTTTCAATACTTCTATTAAGTTTTTTATGAAAACCCTCACAGATTAAGCGCCATAAAAGGGGGGAGGATGGTATTAGCTTTCACAGTAATTTCACATTTCCATTATAGAACTGTGATTTTTATCACATCTTAGCAGTTTTATTTTTATTATGATGAATCGTGAAGTAACACATTTGAAGTTCATAGGAGGGAGAGACATGTCAAATCACAAAAAGCCTTCGTCAGAAGAAAATTTAAAAGGTACCCTATTAGCGACCTTCGGAGTGGGGCTGGTCATCATCATTTTCTGGGTACTTGCATTCGATCTGTACACTGGTCGTTTCTAAACGATCAAGCTCGCTTCTAACAACTTGAGTAGGAGGGAAAACAATGGAAATACACAAGTATGAGAAATGGTGGATGATTTTCGGAACAGGTACGCTGATCGTGTTCCTTATCATCCTCGGTGTAAGCGCATTCCATAGCGGAACGCATCCAAATAACTCTAAATGGACAATTGACTATGAAAAGGTTGATGAATATGCTCCGTTTGACAATCCAGGATTGCATAAAGTGGAAGGCAAAGATTGGGATTATGAAGTAGTGCTCGTTGCACAGGCTTTCGCTTACAATCCAACTGAAATTGAAATCCCGGTAGGATCTAAAGTTCGTTTCATCGCTACTACAAAAGACGTTATTCACGGACTCGAGGTTGCAGGAACAAACATCAACATGATGCTTGAACCTGGTTATGTATCTGAAAAAATTACAACTTTAGATAAAGCCGGAACGTATACAATCGTATGTAACGAGTACTGCGGTACAGGTCACGCATTGATGTACTCTACATTAAAGGTGGTGGACACTAATGACAACAGCAACTAAGGAAACTGTAAAAAGCACTGCATCTTCAGGCTTGAAAAAACAGCTTGAATTTGTTGATAAAAAAGATGGAAAATTGGCATTAGCTTACATTTATGTCGCATTCATAGCAGTATTTTTAGGTGGTACAGCCGGACTATTACAAGTTTTAGTTCGTTCAGGTAAATTTGAACTTCCAAGTTTCCTAAACTACTATCAAGTATTGACAGTGCACGGCGTATTACTCGGACTTGTATTGACTACTTTCTTCATTATGGGATTCCAAACAGCTGCTGTCAGCCGAACTAGCGGTACATTCACAAATAAACAACGCACAATCGGCTGGGTAGGTTTCTGGCTTGCAACAATCGGATTAGTTGCAGCAGCGGCAATGGTCTTAACAAATCAAGCTTCTGTCCTTTATACATTCTATGCGCCATTGAAAGCTCACTGGGTATTCTACCTTGGCTTGGCATTAGTGGTTGTAGGTTCATGGATTACAGGTTTAGCACAAGCGATGCGTTTTGTTCAATGGAGAAAAGAACATAAAGGTCAAAGCACACCATTATTATCCTTTATGGCTGTAGTTAACAACCTCTTATGGTTCATCGCTACATTGGGTGTAGCAATAGAAGTATTATTCCAATTGATTCCTTGGTCCATGGGCTTGGTTGAACGTGTGGATGTATTATTATCCCGTACTCTATTCTGGTACTTCGGTCACGCATTGGTTTATTTCTGGTTATTGCCTGCTTACATGGTTTGGTATGTTGTCATTCCAAAAGTCATTGGCGGAAAAATCTTCTCTGAATCTTTGGCAAAATTGGCTTTCATGTTGTTCTTGATCCTTTCAGTGCCGGTTGGTCTACACCACCAATTCACTGAACCAGGTATCGATCCATTATGGAAATTTATTCAAACAGTCTTAACGTTCTTCGTTGTTGTTCCATCTTTAATGACTGCCTTCTCCCTGTTCGCAACATTTGAAATGCGTGGTCGCGAACTTGGCGCTAAAGGCGTATTCGGTTGGTTCAAAAAATTGCCTTGGAGCGATTCAAGATTCTTATTGCCATTCATTGGTATGGTTGCCTTCATTCCTGGTGGTGCCGGCGGTATCGTTAACGCATCTTACCAAATGAACGAACTTGTACACAACACAATTTGGGTAACAGGTCACTTCCACTTGACTGTAGCAACTGCTGTTGCGTTAACATTCTTCGGAACAGCCTTCTGGTTAATACCACACCTAAATGGCAGAAAATTAACAAAACGCGCAAACAGCATGGCTAACTGCGCAGGTATTTTATGGGCTATCGGTATGACAATCATGTCAAGTGCCATGCACATTGCAGGTTTACTCGGTGCGCCACGTCGTTCCGCTTACTCCGAATATGGCGGTTCAGAACAAGCAGCTGAATGGATTTCTTACCAAGTAGCGCAAGCAGTTGGTGGTTCAATCCTATTCATCGCCATCTTAGTAATTACTGGATTAATCATTTACCTTGGATTCTTCGCACCGAAAGGAGAAGAAGAATTCCCTGTTGCGGAAGTTGCACCAGGTGCAGAAAAAGTACCTGCAGCCCTTGAAAACTTCAAACTTTGGGGAATTATCATGATTGCGGTGATCATCTTCGCTTACACAATCCCAATCATTGATATCATCAATAACTCTCCAGTTGGTTCAAAAGGTTTCAAACTCTGGTAAAATGACAGCACAATTCCCTCCCCTCAAATGGGGAGGGTTTTTTCTATTACACACAAATTAAATATTAAAATAGTGTGAACATTTTTTCAACTAGTACTTTTCATTTTACATCATAATTCCGCCATCCACATGCAATACGTGACCGGTAATATAATTGGATTCATCGGAAGCCAAAAACAGGTAAGCGTTTGCAATATCATCCGGTTCTCCAAGCCTTTTCAAGCTTGTAATCGATTCCATATAATTTAATATTTTTTCAGGCATTTTCTCCACCATTGTGGTTTTCGTAAATCCCGGAGCCACCGCATTCACATTGATTCCCTTTTTGCCCAGCTCCTTCGCCCATGTCTTCGTCATCCCGACAATGGCCGCCTTTGCAGCAGCATAATTTGTTTGCCCGATGTTTCCATAGATGCCGCTGACAGAGGATGTATTGATAATTTTCCCATTTCCTTGTTCAATCATGACTTTTGCAACCGCTTGCGTACAATGAAATACGCCTTTTAAATTCACATCGATCACGTCATTGAATTGCTCTTCCGTCATTTTGACAAGCATAGCATCCCTTGTAATCCCCGCATTGTTAATTAAAATATCGATTTTTCCGAAGATTTCTTTCACTTTCTCGACCATTGTTTCCACTTCATCTTTGGATGCAACGTTCACTGGATAGAACATTACTTCATGTCCCTGATCCCGGAATTGTTTCGCCAATTGCTCCCCCGCTTCCTTTTGTATATCCGCGACAACCACTTTTGCCCCTTCTTCCAAAAATCTTTTTGTAGCAGCCTTGCCAATCCCGTTTGCTCCTCCGGTAATAATCGCAACCTTCCCTTTTAGTCTCATACGATTCTCCTTTTTCATAGAATTTCAAAAAAACAGACAATCATTGACATAATACGCCGTCGCCCCGACCAAATTCAACAAATTTTATAAAATTATATTCCAAAAAATAAAAAAATATGCAAAAAATCCATATAGACTTTTTGCATATATCTGTGGCAGTTTCATATTCTTATTGTGGTTCCACCGGCAATACTTCAAGGAAGCGGGACCGCATTTTACGGTCTTCTTCATTTAATAAAATATGGATATCTCCATAATCATTGGCCGTCCGAATAAGCCGGCCGATCCCCTGCTGCAACCGCAATAACATAAATGGCATATCCACTTCTTCAAATGGATTTCCAGCAAATTTTCTTTTTGCTTCAAAAAGCGGATCTTTCGGCGGGAAAGGCAATTCATAAATGATGATCTGCGTCAAAGATTCTTCAGGCAAGTCTACCCCTTCCCATAAATGATAAGAGCAAAGGGTTTTGATTGTACCGTTTTGGAAATCTTTGATGATGGATGTGAGTTCACGATCCCCTTCAAAACCGACCGTCAACCGGGACATCAATGGCAAATTCTCTTTGAATTTCAGCATCGATTGTCTTGATTTGAAGAGCACCAACGTTTTCTTGTTTTGCTTGAGCAGCTCTTCCACTTTTTTCATCTTTTGATCTTCGTCCAGCTCATGCAAATAGATTTTCATCACTTCATCATAATCAAAAGGAGAAGGCACGCTGAAATGTTGATATTTTTTTACACCTAAGCTGGATGCAATATAGGAAAAATCATTATTTACCGATAACGTTGCCGATGAAAAAATGATTGGTATGTTATTAGAGAATAATTTCTCTTCCAATACTTCTGTAATCAATCTTGGCATGATGACCAATGTTTCTTCTCCATCCGTATCCTCCAGCCAGTCAATGGCATCGCTTTTTGAGATAAATATCTTTAATGCTTCCTGATAATCTTCCAAAAATTCTTCAACAATATTCAATTCATATTCCGGAATCACATACATTTCCGATTCGAATACAAACTCTTCCAGCAATTGTTCCACGTCAGCGATCAATTGTTTTCCCAATGCAATCAACTTTTCTGATTTCCGGATACTTTTTCTGTCCTCTTCTGACGGGATTACATCATCCCGGAGCTGGTCAAAAAACAATTCATGGTCATCTTGCAGTTTTTCCATTGCATATAAAGTGCTTTCACGGATTCCGTCCGCCATCAAGTGATCCAGCAATTTTACGATCGTATAATTCTGCACTTTATAAGTCATCGCCTTTTGGGCAGCATATTCCAACAGATGCCCTTCATCCAGGACAATCATTGACACTTCCGGCAAGAGAGTCAATTGCCCTTCCCGTTTGCGGGATTCTTTCGTTGCCAAATGTTCCATTAAAAAATCCTGGGAGCAGACGATCAAATCCACCGCTTTCCGATAATAGGCCCGATGCAAAGTTTGTCCGCATCGGTTGCGTTTTTCGCAAATGCTGCATTGCATGATGGAATTGTAATTCACTTTATTCCAATTTTCGTCGCTTATTTGGGGAAAATCGCTTCTTGCGCCATACAAAGGAATTTTTACCGCCGAACTTTCTGAAAACACCTCTTCCGGAATGGTGAAGGCGATCTCATCAATCCATTCTTCATCTTCATATAATTCCGCTTCTTCAAAGCGCTTTAAACATAAATATTGGTCCCGTGATTTTGCAAGGCGTACGTCCACTTTGATCCCCAAATGTTTTTCGATTTTGGCGATGTCCCCTTCTTCTTTAACCAGCTGGTCAATCAATGTTTCATCTGCACAAGCAATCAATGCCGGTTTCCCTTTATAGCGCGCATACGCGATTGCGGGCAATAAATAAGCGAGGGTTTTTCCCGTTCCAACACCCGCTTCCGCAAACAAAACGTTTTTTTCTTTTAAAGCTTTTTCGATTTGATAGCTCATGTAAATTTGTTCATCGCGACATTCAAATCCTTTTTCGGGCAAAATGTCATAAAAAATGTCGCCGATCCAATCCCCCAACGAATCAAAAAAGCTTTTTTCTTTCGATAATTCAAAAGGTATCGATGATTTCATATTCTATTCTCCTTTATCAATGTCTACTTGTTAGACATGAAGAAAAAGTGTCTCGAAAAAATTCAAGACACTGCCTAAAAAGTTCAGAAATTACCTTGATTACAATAATTTTATTATAAGAAATTCGACATAAAATAACAACATTCGATCTTCCTTAAATCAATGATTGTTTGTTTGATTTTTGGCCCCAAAATTGATAAAAATCGGTGCGGATGAATCCGTTAAACAATTTCCGTTTTTTCGTCGCTTTCTTGCCGTACAGTTCCTCAAAATTGTCCATGGATGACAGCATATAGACCGACCACGTCGGATAATTTCTCATTATTTTCCCAAGTTCGCGGATTACTCTTTCAATCTCTTCCCTTTCCCCGATTCTCTCCCCATAAGGAGGATTGGAGACAATGACACCGTCTGTAAGGGTCGTCGTGAAATCGGTCGCCTGCATTTGTTTGAAAGTGATTAAATCGCTCAAACCGGCTTCCAGCGCATTCTCTTTTGCGATTTTTACCATTCTATGATCAATGTCCGTCCCCAATATTTCAAGAGGTTGATCATAGTTTGCCAAATCCTCCGCTTCTATCCGGGCGTCATCCCAGATTTTCATATCCATCCAGGGCCATTCTTCCGAAATGAAATCCCGATTATACCCTGGTGCAATATTTTGGCCAATCAACGCCGCCTCGATCGGAATCGTGCCGGAGCCGCAGAAAAGATCGGCAAAAGGACGATGAGGGGACCATTTTGAGATTTTTACCAAAGCGGCAGCCAACGTTTCTTTTAAAGGGGCATCCCCCTGGCCTACCCGATAGCCTCTTTTGTGGAGTCCGGCACCACTTGTATCAATTGTAAGTGTTGCCATATCTTTCAAGATTGATACTTCAATTTTGAAAGTCGCCCCCGATTCGTCCAATAATCCGGTTTTCTTATAGGCTGTTTTTAACCGTTCCACAATCGCTTTTTTTACGATTGCTTGGCAGTCCGGAACACTGAATAATTTCGATTTCACCGATTTTCCTGAGACCGGGAAATTCGCATCAACAGGCAAATAACGTTCCCATTCAACAGATTTTGTATTTTCAAACAATTCCTCAAAAGTCGTTGCCGGGAATTGGGCTGCAACAATTTTTACCCGATCGGCCACCCTCAGCCAAAGATTGGCTCTGGCAATCGCCCTTTCATCACCTTCAAAATAAATTTTTCCGTTTTCCGTACGCGTTTCGTACCCCAATGCTTTTACTTCGTCTGCAACAATGGATTCCAGTCCCATTGCAGAAGTAGCAACCAGTTGAAATTTCGTCATTTGCATCCATCCTCGATATCTTTCCATATTTTCAAGAAATTAATTATATCATCATTTTGTTTCGGATTACAAAATTAGATCCTTCCACTATCTATAGCCTTCATTCGGAAGATTCATTCTTCTTATTGACATTATTCCCTACTTGCATCTACAAAAGAAAAAGCTCTCCTTCATGATGGAGAGCTCCTGATGATAAAGCATAATCATTTCGATTAATGTTTCTCATCATAGTGATTTCTATAAGCCATGTTCTGTCCCTGCGTACTCGAACGGCTTTCGCCTCGTACTGTCAGGTAGTAATCATCTATCTACGGGAAGAAATCCTCCCCGTCCCCCCCTCCGTTCATTTCCTTCGGGGGGGCGCCCCTACCATAATTTGGGTTTCTCACTCGTGGGGTTTACCGCGTTCCACCTTCACCGTTTCCAGTGAAGCTACGTCACTGTGGCACTTTTCAGGAAGTGTCGACCATATCGCCAGTTGCGACTTAGGTCTTCCTTCCGCCGTCAAAGCTGCAAGAGCTTTGCCTTACCTTATTTTTTCGGTAAGCACGAACACTACGGTCATCTCAGAGCCGTGTGAGCATGGACTTTCCTCTACAAACATAGAACGTTTGCAGCGATTACTCGAAATCACTATGACCATTTAATATTATACTAAACAAACGATTTAAATCAACTTGTGGATTTTATCAATCGTACAATTTATTGCCAAAAACATGCTTTTCCAAATTTGATAGTCTTTTTAGAATATCAAAGTTCGTACTTCCGGCATATTGAGGCGTTTGTTGCTTTTTGGCCGCTTCCAGCTCTTTTTTCAATCTTTCGTTTTCCGCTTGCAATTCTTTTATGATTTTATTAAAATTGTCATAATCTTCCATTATTATATCTAAAAATTGGTCCACCTCATCAATGTTGTAGCCTTTCATTTGTCTCTTGAATTCTTTTTCCAAAATCATTTTGGAATTTAATTTGATTTCCATCCACATCGCCCTTCCATCGATACATACGTACTATATATTATACCACATGTAACCCTATAAAAGGACAGGAAAACACCGCAAAATCATATTTTTTGCATATTTCGACATGCGGTAGATCGTTTTTTTGTCAAACTTTGCGCTTCCCCGGGAAATACTTTTCATTACCAAACGTTATAAATATTTCCCGTTTTTGATTTCCAACCTTTGCAATCTTTTGTCCCAATTTTCTAATTGTTTTTTCTTTTGATGATCGCTGAAAAAATCCGCTTCCTGAATCATTTTTATTCCTTTGAGTGTATACTGGAGCGCCTCCGGGTAATTTTTCATTTGATGTTCATATAGCTTTGCCAGTTGCTCATAGGAATCCAATTTTTTTCTTCCATCAATTGTATGAATCGCCTTTTGAAAAGATTCAATCGATTCTTTGAATTGTTTGTGACGTTTTTGTTGCAATGCCAAATAATAATAGGCAAGGCCGGTTTCATGTTCCGCAAATTGTTCCGTCACTTTCAAAAATAGTTGCCTGCTTTGTTCAGGTTCTTTTAAATCATTGTACCATTTGCCGATATTTGTATACGTTGTGGCTCCATCCCGCAACACGTCATCCAGAAGAAGATTTGTTGAATGAATGTACAGCACAAGAAGTGACAGGATGTCCCATTCATTATGTTGAAGCACTTTTATGAGCCCTCCAGCATTTCCGCTTCTGACCGCATCCGCATAAATAATCGGTGCAAGAAACCCGGGAATATCATTTTCCCTTTTGAAGCCCAATTTTTCTTCTTCCACTTTTATTAATTTTACTTTTTCCAAATGATTTTTCCAGATTCTTTTTGAACTATGGAATAAATCGATTTGTCTGGGACTTTGTAATGTTGGCAAATAGTTTTTATGAAAGATCCACCGCATCTCCAATTGGGGCCAATCGAAACTTTTCCCATTATATGTAACGATCGTTTTTCCCCGTTGCCATAACTTGGATTCAAACAAGAAGGCGGCTTCATTCGCCGGATCCGCCAGCACATATTGATTCAGCACGAATGCCTCTTCATCGACCTCAAGGAGGCCCAAAAGAAAAATGTGCGTGCCTGCGCCCTTTAACCCGGTTGTTTCCGTATCAAAAAACAGCACCTTTTCTCCGGGATAAATGGAATAGGGATGCTCTATTTTCGACTGTTCCCATTTTTCGACCGCTTGGAAAAACTCCTTTAATTCATACCGTCCGTGTTTATAGTCGAAAGGATATTGGACTTGCCTTTTTAATACGACTCCGAAATCATTTTCTACAATCGAAAGACCGGCTTTTTTCCATTCATCGATGTAAGCCGGTTTTTCAGGTTTTTGGTAGGAAGGTTTTTCGGATTCTGCCGCTTTCTTTTTCCCCACCATTTTTTTCAATTGTAATATTTTATTTTCGTAGCTCATCCCATCACATCATTTCATTATAAATCATGTTCAATACTTTCACTACCCGTTCTTTTCCATTTGTCAAACTGTCCTGCGCCCCGATGCAGGATGGACAACCGTGTTCACAAGGACAGGATTTCACATGTTGGATGGTCATTTCCAAAATCGGGACAAGCAGATCATAAACCTTTTCACTCAACCCGATACCTCCCGGATAGCTGTCATAAATAAACAAAGTCGGTTTTTCATTGTGGACGGACTTTACTTGTGGTACGACAGTCACATCTTTCCGATCGCATTGAATATATAGAGGTATGAAAGATCCGATGGCGTAACTTGCCCCCGTTAAAGCATCGGTCAGCATTTCCTCCGACCAATTTTCAGGCAAATCAAATGAAATCCACGTTGCATTTGTATGCATTTCCATCGGTGGAATATGAATTTTACCGGACCCGATATTATCCAAAGTGGTCATATGGATTTTTTTGAAAATTGTAGGAATCGCTACCAAACTCACATCTCCGTAGCTGACCGTCACCTCTTTATAGGCTGCGGTTTTATCTTCGCTCAACACTTTCAATTCCACCGCCAAATTCGCATCTGTATAGTAATTGACATCCACCTCGCGGACGTACGCTTTCTTCTCTTCCCAATCCAGTTTTTCCACTTGATATTGAACGCCTTGATGAAGATAAATCGCTTCTTCATGCAAAAGGGTCATGGCGGAATACGTATCCATTTCCCCAATCACCTTTGTACCCGCCGGAACCGTTTGATCAATGATGACGACATTTTCCTGGGCGGCGGACCGCAAATTCACATCATGGGCAGGGAATCGGTCGCTCATCCAATAATAATGGGCATTTGTTTTGACGAGCACCCCTTCTTCCTTCAAATAGTCAAGCAGCTCCTGCACTTCAAATTCACCATAGGAATCGTTTGTTGAAAACGGCAATTCAAAAGATGCGCATTTCAAATGGCTCATTAAAATGAGAATGTTGTCCGGATTGATCAATGCTTCTTCCGGAGAATTGCCCAATAAGTATTCGGGATGATTGATGATATATTGATCAAGGGCTGTGGAATTCGCCACATAAATGATTAATGCGGATTCCTGTCTTCTTCCGGCCCTTCCCGCCTGTTGCCATGCACTCGCAATGTTTCCCGGATACCCTGTCATGATGCACGCCTGGAGTTGTCCTATATCGACGCCCAGTTCAAGGGCATTTGTACTGACGACAATTTGAATCGTCCCATCCCTTAATCCTTTTTCGATTTGACGCCTTTCCGATGGCAAATAACCGCCCCGGTATCCTTGGATGGATTCGTCGTTGATTTTATTTTTCGTCAACTCTTTTAAATATGTAACAAGCCTTTCCACTGTCACGCGGGATTTGGCAAACACAATCGTTTGTATCCCCGACTTATAGAGCCGCGCCGCCAAACCGCTCGCTTCCAAGACCGAACTTCTTCGGACGCCGAAAGTCTTATGGATAATTGGAGGATTATAAAAAATCAATGTTTTCTTTCCGACCGGCGCCCCGGATTCTGAAATCAGCTCATGCTCCGTATTCGTTAATTTTTCCGCCAGTTCTTTCGGATTTTTGATGGTTGCGGAAGTGCATATAAAAATAGGATGGCTCCCGTAAAATTGACAAATCCGCATGAGCCGCCGCAACACATGGGCCACATGGCTTCCAAAAACCCCTTTATATGTATGCAGTTCATCAATGACGATAAACTGCAAATTTTCAAATAGTGAAACCCATTTCGTATGATGGGGCAAAATGCCGGAATGGAGCATATCCGGATTCGTCATGACAATATGGCCCGCTTTTCTCACCTTTTGCCGGATGCTCGGCGCCGTATCGCCATCATATGTATAACAGTAAATTTCTTCATCCATCGCATCGATCAACTGATTTAAATCCGTCTTTTGATCTTGTGCCAACGCTTTTGTGGGAAATAAATAAATCGCTCTGGCAGAAGGATTTTCCAAAATTTTTTGCAGCACGGGTAAATGATAGCATAGAGATTTTCCGGAAGCGGTAGGTGTGATTGCGGTAAACGACTTTCCGGCGAGGGCCAAATCAAACGCTCTCCGTTGATGGGTATACAATTTTTCAATCCCCCGGCCGCCCAACGCCTTTTTGAGGGATGGATGCAAATTCTCCGGAAAGTCCGCATACTCCCCTTCTTTTCCATCAATCGTCACGACATGTGCTATATTTTCTTTTAATTCTTCATCCTGCTGCCATTCGTAAATGAGTTCATCGATTGATTTCTTCACCATTGTTCTCCTCCAAATACCTTGACAAAGTTGTAAGGATGAAACGCACTGAATGCACGGTTTGGAAAAATCTTTTCTTGCTCGTTTCTTTATAAAAGGATTCAACGACAAACTTATCCATTGAATCCGCCGCATTTTCAATCTGCTGGACATGCATGTATTTCGGTTGATGCTCATTAATCCATTGAATGGCTGATGCTTTCCAGGCCATCACCAATTCATGTATTTCATCAGCATATGGTTTCACTTCATCAAAAAAATTTGGTGTGGCGTCAAGTTCCCTCATTTTCAAAAAACGGTTCCTTGACGCATCACACTCTTCAATCAACTTTTTAGTCATTTCCAACAGTTCCATAGAATAGCTACCTCTTACTCTTTAGTCTATCAAAATCTATTCTAAATCACTAGCCATAGGGGAACAAGTATTCTTTACATGAACATTCTTTTCTGCTAAGCTTACTTTCTGATGAGTGGAAACAATTTGGGCGAAAAAATAGTCATTAATCAATGCCCGCTCGTTCTCCAATTTGGCCGTCATCATTTCGTCCAAACAATCCAGTTGGGAAATAAGCAATTGAAATTTATTCATAACATTCCTCCTTTTTATGTGTTTATTCCATGCATGGAGGAAAAAACCTTTCAGCCTGTCAAAACTAGACAACGTTAGATAAAAGAACAATTTTTTCGATAATTTTTTATGTTAAACTAATTACTAGATTTGGATATTATTTTTTTAGAGGGTGATTGATGATGCTGAAGTATCCGAACGGCAAACCTTATAAGCCGAAAAATCAAACACCGGAGCAGGTCGGCACTGGCAAAGTGAAAGATTTTTCTTTTGGAAATAGGGGGAAAACCCTTGAAGAAGAAATCAATGAAACGAATGAATACTATTTAAGCAGGCAAATCGCAATCGTCCATAAGAAACCTGTTCCCATCCAAATCGTCAAAGTAGAGTACCCGAAAAGGAGTGCCGCGGTCATCCGGGAAGCTTATTTCCGCACTCCATCAACAACGGATTATAATGGTGTTTGGAACGGCTATTATATCGATTTCGAAGCAAAAGAAACGGAAAGCAAAACTTCTTTCCCGTTGAAAAATGTACATGAACATCAAATCACCCATATGAAAAACGTCGTTGATCAACAAGGGATCGCATTTACCATTGTAAGATTTTCGAAACTGGATCGATATTTCTTTCTTCCATTTTCAGTATTATATGAATCATGGTGCCATATGAAAAAAGGCGGAAGAAAGTCGATACCATTGGAAACCTTTGAATCAAAGAGCTATGAAATCATTCCAGGCTACAATCCTAGAATTGATTATATAAGCATAATAAAGAAATTTATATGCAACAAAGAATGTTAGTTTAATGAAGCGAGGCGATAGCATTGAGCGAAAATCGACGTTCTCGGTCTGAATTAAGAAAAATGCGAGAATCTCAACAAAAAAGAAAGAAAAAACCGATGAAGAAATGGCTTAAATGGGGGATCATAACCATCCTGACACTGTTTCTGGCAGGAGCCGTTTTTGGAGCCGGGCTGTTCATTTATTACGCAAGTTCAGCGCCGGAACTGAACGAGGATCTTTTAAAAGATCCAATTTCAGCGGAATTTTACGATATGAACGGGGAGCTTTTTGCAACCATCGGGGTTGAAAACCGAAAATATGTTGAATATGATGAAATCCCGCAAGAAATGGTCGACGCGATTCTGGCAACAGAAGACGCAAGATTTTTCGATCATTTTGGAATCGACGTGTTCCGCCTCGGTAAAGCCGTAATGGCAAACTTGACCGGGGGATTCGGATCACAGGGTGCCAGTACAATCACCCAACAGGTCGTGAAAAACTCTTTCTTAAGCAATGAAAAAACATTGAAACGGAAAGCGCAGGAAGCATGGCTTGCCATTCAGCTTGAACGCATGTACAGCAAAGAAGAAATCTTTGAAATGTATTTCAACAAAGTATTAATTTCCGGAAACATTTATGGGTTTGCAACAGGTGCCGAATATTTCTTCGGCAAAGATCTGGATGAATTGGAATTGGACGAAATTGCCCTGCTTGCAGGTATGCCGCAAAGTCCGAACAACTATAATCCGTTCAAAAATCCTGATCGGGCCCAAAAACGCCGCGATATTGTATTAAATTTGATGGTTCAGCACGGCAAAATCACGGAAGCGGAAGCGGAAGAAGCGAAAAAAGTCGATGTAACATCACGCCTACTTCCTGAAGAACAAAGAAAAGGCGTTGCCGGCACAAAATATGACGCCTTTTTGGACATTGTGTTAAATGAGATTGAAGAGAAGGATCCGAGCCTATTATCAGAAGGGATCAAAGTGTATACAACGCTCGATCCGAAAGCGCAATCTGTCGTTGAAAACATCATGAACTCTGACAGCAATTTCCCGACAGAAACCATCCAATCAGGGATTGCGGTCGTTGACACAAAAACCGGTGCATTAAGAGCGGTCGGCGGCGGACGCAATTACGGGGCGGGCCGCGGCTATAACTATGCGGACGATGCCAAAAGACAGCCTGGTTCCACAATGAAGCCTCTTGTGGCATACGGCCCTGCCATCGAATATTTGAAATGGTCCACCGGAAAAACGATTGTGGATGAACCGTACAAGTATTCCAATGGAAAAGCGTTTGGAAACTGGGACGGAAAATATTTCGGTACGATTACCGTAAGAGAAGCGTTATATGCTTCCCGTAACATTCCAGCAGTCAAAACGTTGCAGGAAGTTGGAACAAACAAAGCAAAAGATTTCATTTCTAAATTAGGAATTGATGCTGAAAACGTGTATGAATCTGATGCCATCGGCGGTGGTGACATCCATCTTTCGCCTATCCAATTGGCAAGCGCCTATGCTGCCTTTGGCAATAACGGCGTTTATAACAAACCGCATACAATCAAAGAAATTGTTTTCCGTGACGGTTCTAAAATTACAAATAAAGCAGAGCCGGTTGTGGCGATGAACGACTATACAGCTTATATGATCACGGATATGCTCCGTGATGTGGTCAGCTCAAAACCGAATGCAACCGGTACAGCTGCACGGGTCTCCGGATTGGACATTGCCGGAAAAACGGGTACAACAAACTATGATTCCGATGAATTCAGAACATACAACTTGCCAAGCACAGCAGTGCCGGATTCGTGGTTTGTCGGTTATTCAACGAATTATTCCATTGCCATCTGGAGCGGCTATGAAAAACGGAAAGATCCGATTACCACTTGGGATGAACGCCGTCTTCCTCAAGTATTGTTCAGCAAAATCATGAGCCAAATTTCGGAAGGAAAAGAAACGAAACGGTTTACAAAACCAAGTTCCGTTGTGGAAGCGACCATTGAAGTCGGTACAGAACCGTTGAAATTGGCAAGCGAACATACACCAAGCGATAAAAGAAGAACAGAGCTGTTTGTCCGTGGTACTGAACCGACAGAAGTTTCCGACGAATATAAAGAGGAAGACATCGGGGCACCATTTAACTTACAAGCAGTCAATCACACACCTGGATTGGTCGATTTGACATGGGATTACACAGTTCCAGAAGATTACGAAGACGCTAATGTTCAATTTGAAGTGTCGATGACATCTGAAGATGGCAAATCTACGATCGTGACGACCACTGCGGAAAAGCGTGCAACCGTATCTGGCATTGAAGCCGGAAAAACATATACATTCACCGTTGTGGCAATCATTGATGATGTGCGGAGTTCACCTGCTTCCGTAACGATTAAGATTGACGGCGGTGTTGAAGAGCCGGATGTGGAATCACCGGATGGAGCGGATGAACCATCCCCACCAAATAACAACAACGGCAACGGAAATCAAGGAAAACCTGGCGGAAACAATAATGGTGGCAATAACGGAAACAATGGTGGAAACAATGGCGGAAACAATAATGGAAACCATCCGAATCCAGGCAACGGAAACGGCAACAACAATAATCAAAATGATGGAAATAATCAGGGAGTGAATCCTCCAGCCGAGCCGGCACCACCTACCCAAACCCAATAAAATAAACGGACTTTTTTGAAACCAAAAACAGAGGCAAGTGGAATCATCTTTGTTCCGCTTGCCTCTTTCTTTTGCCCATTCCATCTATGGGCTGTAGCAACCGACTGATTGAAATGATATTGCAATCTACTTTCTGACAAAGCAAATAACGGTGCAAATGTCATATTGATATGATTTTGGGAACGCTTTTATTGAATCTTCTGTTCATTCCCGCTTTTATCCATTTTTTCTAATAAAGAAACAATCTGCTTATTTTGCTCCAACAATAAATCAATGTTTTTCTTGATCTTGAAAATCAGATTGAAAAAAAGATAGGCGACAGCCAACAATATCAGGTACGGAATAAGTGCAGATAAAAAAGCGATATGGCCCATGGAAACATCTCCTCATAATTTTACAACTTTACCATCATTTTACCAAAATAAACCATTAAAAATAATGAAAAAAAGTACAACCACCATTGGCTGTACTCCTATTTCTGCACCCTTAACCGCGCAAACCGCTTTTTCACTTCCTTGAATAATTCATCCAGTTGCACATAACAGGCATATTGCCCCGGTCTAGATTTGATGAATTGGAACCGCTCCATTCCGTTTAAAGGCATTCCTTCGTATTCTTCATGCACCAACAGTTCTTCGACATCCGTATCCGAAGTGTTTACCATCAGCTCTTTATAAAGGGCAATACCCTGCTCCATTAAATTTTTCGCTTTTTTGCTATCGCGCTCATCATGGGCAGCATAAATTTCTTTCGATAGGTTTTCCCATTGTTCAAAATAAGGTTCGATTCGGTCCTTTTGAATGGCTTCTTTTCTTACGCGAATCATTGTTTGATCAGCCCTTTTTTCAGCCGTTTTTGCCCTTCCCTGCACAGATCAAGCAATGGGCATTGGTGGCATTGGGGATTTTGAGCTTTGCAATGATATCTTCCGAAGAAAATTAATTGATGATGGGTTTTGGACCATCTTTCCTTCGGCGTCTTTTTCATCAACGTTTCTTCCACTTCCAATACGCTGTCCTTCCATCTGCACAAGCCGAGACGCTTTGTGACTCTTTCCACATGGGTATCGACCGCGATGGCAGGAATTCCAAAAGCCACAGACATGACAACATTGGCCGTTTTCCTTCCGACCCCTGGCAAAGAAGTCAATTCTTCCCTCGTTTTTGGAACTTCCCCGTTAAATTCTGTTATCAACTTCTCACACAGTTTTTGAATGTTCTTTGCTTTATTCCGGTAAAGCCCGATGGAACGGATATCCTGCTGCAATTCCTCCAAAGGTACCGATAAATAATCTTCCGGTGTTTTATATTTTTGGAATAAATCTTTTGTCACTTTATTGACCAATTGATCCGTACATTGAGCAGATAGCAGCGTTGCGATCAATAATTCGAATGGATTGCTATGTACCAGCTCGCAATGGGCATCCGGGAACATGTTGTCCATTTCTTCCAAACAATGTTCCCACTGTTTTATTGTCAGCATTCTATCTCCCCTATTCTCTTTCATCTAACCAATTGTAAAATGGCACTTTTTTATGATGATCCGTTGTGAATGGTTTAGGTGGAATGGAAGGGGAACTCTGTTTTGCGAATTGTTCCCTTTGCTTTTCGACTTGTTGAATGGTCCGGATGTTTTTCTTTTTCCATTCAAACAAAATGCGGTCGATATAACGCAAAGACAGCTTTCCGGCAAGCACGGCTTCTTTTAATGCTTCTCGGATGATGGCCGGGGAGTGGTTGTCCTGATCCAACCAGGAAGAAATCGTTTCTATTTCCATCGGTGAAAGCAAACGGCCAAATTCCTGTTCAAAAAGCGTGAAGATTTCCCCTTCTTCTTTTTTCTGATTTTCTTCCTCTTGATTCATCGTTTGTAGATCGATGAGATCCAAAATCCGCTCCCATAAAGGGAATAATGTAATTTTTTCATATAATTTCCCGTTCGCGTCAACCCCGCTGGTGATTTCGATTATGCCCTTTTTCACAAGCCGCCCCAGCTTCTCGGAAATTTCTTCTACCGAAAAGTGCATTCTTTCGGCCAAATCGTTTGGCGTTGGAAAATGGATGTTTTCGGAATGAAAAGCGATCAAATGCAATAATAACATGGCATCTTCATCTGAGATTCCCAATTTTTTGTAATAACGAAAAAAAAGTTCAGGGATGCCCACATGTTTTTGCTCAATCCACTTACGGAGCCGATCATTCTGTTGTTTCATTTCCCTGACTCCTTTCATTAGAAAGTAAGCGCCCGTAAAAAACGGACGCTATAAGTGAAAACAAATATTATTGTTGCCAACGATCTTTTACGAATTTTTCGATGCGGCTCACTGCTTCTTCCAATAAATCCAAAGAAGTGGCATAACTGATGCGGATATTGGAAGGGGCACCGAAACCGGAACCAGGGATCACCGCAACATTCGCTTCAGTTAAAAGCGCGCTTGCAAAATCATCCACCGATGCAAATCCCGTTTTCGCCGCTGCCTCGCTCACATCCGGCAATAAATAGAAAGCACCTTGAGGTTTTACCACTTTAAATCCAGGGATGGCGCTCAATTTTGGATAAATGATTTCCAAACGGGATTCGAAAGCTTTTCTCATTTCTTCCACCGAATCTTGCGGACCATTGTAGGCTTCAATCGCCGCATATTGGGAAGCTGTCGTCGGATTGGAAGTTGAGTGGGATGCCAAGTCGGTCATCGCTTTAATAATATCTGCATCTCCGGCCGCATATCCGATTCTCCAACCTGTCATTGAATGGGATTTTGAAACACCGTTAATGACAATGGTTTTCGCTTTTACTTCTTCGGAAAGTTGCGCGATGGAATAATGTTCCGCACCATTGTAAACAAGTTTCTCGTAAATTTCATCCGAAATGATCAAAATATTGTGCTCGAGCGCCACTTTCGCGATTTCTTCCAATTCTTCGCGTGTGTAAATCATTCCCGTTGGATTGCTTGGGGAGTTGATGATCACCGCTTTTGTTTTATCCGTAATGGCGTTTTTCAGTTGTTCCGGTGTTATTTTATAATTTCTTTCACTCGTTGTTTCGATAAAGACTGGAACACCGCCGGCAAGTTTGACTTGTTCAGTATAAGAAACCCAATAAGGAATTGGAATAATGACTTCATCGCCATCATTAATAATCACTTGGAATAAAGTGTAAAGAACATGCTTTGCTCCAACACCTACAATAATTTCATTCGGTTGATATTCCAATTGGTTATCACGTTTAAACTTTTCGATGATCGCTTGTTTTAAAGCCGGAAGACCACCGGAAGGAGTATATTTTGTGTATCCTTTTTGCATTGAATCGATAGCTGCATCGATGATGTTTTGCGGCGTATTGAAATCCGGTTCACCCGCTCCAAGTCCAATCACGTCGATGCCTTGCGCTTTCATTTCTTTCGCTTTTGCCGTAATTGCTAAAGTTGACGAAGGTGTTAAAGTTTTTACACGATTGGCCAAAAATTCTTTCATTCCTAATCGACTCCTCTATAAATTCAAAATGCGTTTCCACCATTGTCCATCTTCAAACAAAATATAGACATAATTGAGTTTGTCCGATTTGTTGATATAGGCAATTTCCCAAACGGCCCCCGGTTCCTCATAGCCTAATTTTGTATGAAGCACTTCTTTGACATCTTTTTTATCTATGTGCGATATCGCCTCTTCCTCTGAAATGCCTTCGTCCAACCGAACGATTTGTATCGATTTTTCATCCAACGTGATCGGTACAAAAACGGCTTTTTCAACCCCTTCTTCATCAACCCCAAAAACGGTGACATACGGCTTATTTCCATTGTAGACATAAGCGTCATCAGCCGTTTTGATCGAGTCTGATGAGATTGCCAATTCCACCGCCTGCTTTTCAATTTTCGTGAATGGACTCGATGCTTCCCAGAGGACTAAAACAGATATTCCAATAGTTAATATTAACACAAAACTAATGATAAAAATAATCCAATTTTTCATTTGAACACCTTGTTTTTTGTCAAGTTTTATCGTTGTTTATCTGCTGTTCTTCCTCACGTTAGTTATTATACCAATGTTGCAAATCTTTCACCATATGTTGAAGCGGGAGTTTTTCAATTTTGATGTCCGGAAGGGCTTTGATAAATTCCTTCCCGTATGATTTCGTTTCAATCCGTCGATCCAACACGATCAATGCCCCCCGATCTTTCGATGAGCGGATGAGCCTTCCAAAACCTTGTTTGAATCTTAAAATCGCTTCGGGCAATGACAAATCCGTAAAAGCGTTCTGCCCTTTTGCTTTTAATAACGCCGCTTTGGCTTTAAAAGTCGGTTCATCCGGTGATGAGAAAGGAAGCCTTACAATAATGACGGCGCTCAACTCCTCACCGGGAACATCGACTCCTTCCCAAAAGCTGTTTGTGCCGAACAATACGGAACGCTGAAACTTTTGGAA
Organism: Ureibacillus sp. FSL W7-1570; assembly: GCF_038593265.1. Lineage (GTDB taxonomy): Bacteria > Bacillota > Bacilli > Bacillales_A > Planococcaceae > Ureibacillus > Ureibacillus suwonensis. The sequence continues at coordinate 401,474 of NZ_CP151979.1, read as the reverse complement.
AGATTTTAATAACCGCATCCGGCTGCCCCCTGTAACCCCCTGGGCAAAGAGTAAATAATCATTTAATAATTCCGCTTCCTGGATCAGTTCCACCGTCCGCTTTAACATTTCCTGGGAGGTGAACAATACAAAACAGCGGCCTTCGACGGATTGGACAATTTGAGTGACAGCCGCTGCCACCGATTCAATATACTCCGACTGCGGAACTCCTTGAATATCCGGCATATCCGTTGCAATATAAACTTTTGCGCCGGCGTAATAGTTTTGGGGGGCTTCCAATTTCAAAACAGGAACATCGTCTGAGATCCCCAAGTCCTTTGCGATAAAACGTTCATTATTGGGAATGGTGAGTGTCCCCGAAGTCCAGACGATGCCGGCATTTTTTCGTAATGACTGAAACATGCGTACAATCGCTTCTTTGATTTCGATCGGCTTTCTATAAATGCGTACGCTTCCCGGAACATGTCTTTTATCAAATTCAATCCAAACGGCATGCCAATGATTATCCACAAAAAAGATTTGATCCCATTCCGCCAATTTCATTTTCCATTCACGAATCCAATAATCCCATCGCTCCAGTAGCAGCCTGCTTTCCTTTGATAATTCTTCCCCATGATGACGAAAATGGTTTGACGCTTGTTCCGCCAAATCGATCCAACTTTGCAAAGCGCTCGACACTTCTTTTAATAAAGGTTTTTTTAATGATAACTCTTTCAAGAATGCCGTATGCCGATATTCCAAAAAAGGCTGTCTCCGATCTTTCATCGAGTGGACAAGGTCTTCCATCACTTGCTCAAACCGTTCCAATGTTATTTGAAAATATTTTTCTAATTGAATGAATAGCTGCTTTGAAAATCTTCCTGTTTGCATTGCTGCCACTTGGAATTTATGAAATAACCCATTTTCCGATGCATGTCCAATTTGTCCAAAATAATATTTCCATTGAGCATAAGAAAAAACCACTTGCTGGCGATGAATCGCCGCATGGATGAACTGATGCGCCTCATCGATGATCCATCCGTCAATCGATTGAAAAATTGGCTCAAGGCGCTCCAAATCGGCCAATAACATTGCATGGTTTGTCACAATAATATCGGATTTTGCGCTTTCCGCCAGTGCTCTTTCATAAAAATCATAGGGATTGTCATTTCGGCGGACTTTGCGGATTTTATCAATCAACAGCTGTCCTCCGCCGGAGAGATTCAATTCACTCAAGTCCCCCGTTTCGGTTTTGGAAAGCCAAACAAGAATTTGCATAAGCGTCAATGTTTCATCATAGGAATGCTCCTCTTGTTCGAGCAGCTGTTCAAATAATTCAATATCGATATAATTTTGCATCCCTTTGAGGAGGGAGGCATGGATTTTCATTCCAAAAACCTTTTCCATTTTCGGAATTTCTTTATATAAAATTTGTTCCAGCAAAAAAGAGGTGTACGTGCTGATGCAAACTTTCTTTCCTTGCTGCTTGGCATAAATGAAGGAAGGCAATAAATATCCCAGGGTTTTCCCTACCCCGGTGGAAGCCTCGATCATAATTTCATTTTTTTGCTGGAGCGTATCCCAAATGGCATCCATCATCTGAAACTGGCCCTGCCGCTCTTCGAAATGGGGAAATTGCTTGGATAGAAGCGCCGTTTTTTCCTGATCGGAATGCGGATATGCCGAAGTTAATTCATCGTAATCAGCGGTAGGCTCTTTCTTTTTTAATGCCAGCTGGTTGTAAAAAATAAATCCATCCTCATCCTCAACTGATTTCCGCTTGATTTGCAATGCATGAAACAATAAATGGGAAATGTTCGATTTTATCTTGAATGAATGTTTATGCAATTGTTCAATTGTATGGATGGGCAATGCCAAAATTTCTTCCCAGCATTTTTTTAAGAGCAGTGCCGTCGCCATTGCGTCATCATCCGCACGATGGGCATGGTTGAGCGGAATCTTCAAATCGCTTGCAAGATCTCCCAATTTAAAGCCTAGCGCCGTTGGAAATACAATTTTTGACAGTTCCACCGTGTCGATTTTCTTTCCCTTCCATTTCGGGAACCCTGACCGTTCCAGTTCCGCCTGCAAAAACGATAAATCAAAGTCCGCGTTATGGGCAACAAATATCCCATCCCGCAACAGGCCATAAATGACTTCCGCATGGGATTCAAAAGGCAAAGCGTCTTTGATTTCTTCTTCGGAAATATTCGTTAAATCCTGAATAAAAAAGGGAATGGATCGTTTCGGATCTATAAAGGTCGTGAAAGTCTCTTCCACTTCCCAATTTTTCATGATCACCATTGAAATTTGGATGATCCGATCCCCCGCTTTTGGGGAATGGCCGGTTGTTTCCAAATCCACAATGACAAATTTTTGGTTTTCCATTTGTTTCTCAACTCACAATTTCCATAGTATAAGCTATAAGCGAATTTTAACATAGATATAAAAAATGCGAAAAGGTTTCAAATAACCTTTTCGCCCTGCCCATCCGGAGATCAAATATGAATCCCCCTCCAAAAAACCGTTCTGGCAGCATCTCCAATCACTTCACTTTTTGTAGGATGTGGGAAAATAATTTTCCCCAAATCCTCCGCCGTTCCACCGGCCACTTTTACTGCAAGCATGGAATTCAGGATTTCCGTTGCACCATCCCCTACGACACATGCCCCTAAAATGCGGCTGTCCTTTTTGCTGGAAATAAATTTAATAAACCCGTCCGAATTGCCTTCCATTAAGGCTTTCGGATTTGATTTAAACGGAAGTTTCGTCACAATTGCCTCTTCGGGATTCACCTCATCCTCCATGACCCCGAATGTGGCGATTTCCGGTGTGGAATAAACACATCGTGGAATCGCCGATTGATCAATCGGTTCCGGTTTGTTCCCCAAGATCGCTTCAATGGCATGGATGCCTTCCGCGCTTGCCGCATGGGCCAATTGATAGCCTCCAATAATATCGCCGATTGCATACACATGCGGCATGCTTGTCTGATAATATTCATTGACTTTAATGTAGCGCCCATCCATTTCCAACCCGAGCGCTTCCGCAATTTCCACATTCGGTCTTCTGCCGGTCGCAAATAATAAGTTTTCGTATGTATAAACACCTCTTGAAGTCACAATTTCATTTCCGTGAATTTCTTCAAAATCAAAATCCAGAACAAGTTCCACTCCCAGATCATACAATTTTTGACGGATAATGGGCCGCGCATCCGGCTCTTCCGTCTGCAAAATATCCCGGCTATGGTTCAAAATTGTCACTTTCGTACCTAATGGCGCCAAACTGAAAGCCATTTCGATGGAAATGACTCCGCCGCCAATGATCGTTAATTGCTTCGGCAGTTCCTTAATATGGAAAATTGTATCGGTTGTGTGGTAATCTGCCGTCTCAAGCCCTTTAAAAGGAGGCACGAACGGTCTGCTGCCAGTCGCCAATATGATGTTCTCCGCTTCAAACGTTTCCTCATTTACTTTCACCGTTAAATCCTTTGAAACTTCCCCTTTGCCTTCATAAAAAGTGATGGTGTTGTTTCCGATATACCGGTGAATATCTTCCAATAATTGTTGAATAATGACATCTTTCCGCTTCATCAGCTTTGGAAAATCGATGTCAATTGAACCCGCCGTAATGCCCCACTCTTGTCCAAGCTTCATTTTCTGGACGAGTTTCGAATGCTCGATCATGATTTTTGATGGAATACAACCTAAATTAAAGCAGGCTCCACCCACTTTTCCTTTCTCCACCAAAGCAACGTTGAGGCCGCTTCTTGCCGCATAAATGGCCGCCACATATCCGCCCGCACCAGCTCCGATAATTGCAACATCAAATTTTTTCATTTCATCACCTCATTTAAAAATTAACATTCATAAAATTGGGAATCAATCTAATTCTGTTGCGGATTTTATTAACCATCATTTCCCCATTACAATGGATCATTTTCAGAAATAATATTCAACGGTACAGAAATAAAAAAAGCAAATTGGAATATGGACTTTCCAATTTGCTCCTGATTGCCCTATGTCCGGTTTTCATCTTTGCCATTGACCGGTCGCTTATAGCACTGTTGCCTCAGGTTCATAATGGATGATTTCTTTGATTCTATTGCCTTCCCCCATAATCGCAACAGTCGGTTTGTGATCGGCAAGTTTTTCCTGCTCCACATAAGCGTAAGAAATAATGATGACAATATCCCCCTCCTGAACGAGGCGTGCAGCGGCACCGTTGACGCAAATCACGCCGCTTCCACGTTCACCGGGGATGATATATGTTTCAAATCGCGCACCGTTGTTGTTATTCACCACTTGTACTTTTTCGTTTGGAAGCATGCCGACAGCATCCAACAGATCCGCATCAATCGTAATGGAACCCACATAATTTAAATTCGCTTCCGTTACTTGTGCACGATGAATTTTGGCGTTCATCATTTCTCTAAACATTTTAAATTTCCCCTTTTTTTGAAAAGATAATATTGTCAATTAAACGAGTTTTTCCAATATACACTGCAGCAGCAAGCAACAATTGTTCCGTTGAGTCGTCCACCGGTGCCAAATCCGGATAGGACAATAATTCGACGTAATCGATCCGTCCACTTGTATTTTCCAAAATATAATCTTTCGCAGCCCGAACCGCTTTTTCAGCATCATTGGAAGATAGATATTCTTCTTTTGCAAGTTTTAATCCTTTATAAATAGCCGGCGCTTCTTTGCGTTCAGTTTCTGATAAATAGACGTTCCGGGATGATTTTGCAAGTCCGTCCTCTTCACGGACAATTGGAACTGTCCGGATTTCCAATGGGAAATTGTAATCCCGGACAAGCGTCGTCACTATGGCCACTTGTTGGGCATCTTTTTGGCCGAAATAGGCTCTTGTCGGTTCAGCAAGATGGAATAATTTCGTCACCACTTGCAACACCCCGTCAAAGTGGCCGGGTCTTGATGCACCACAAAGAATCGTCGCCTGTCTTCCTGCATGGATCCGGATGCCGCCATCTGTCGGATACATTTCTTCGGCGGAAGGGGCAAAAACGACATCCACCCCGACGGACTCCGCAATTTTTTTATCCCTCTCCAAATCTCTCGGATAAGATTCATAGTCTTCATTCGGACCAAACTGGGTAGGGTTTACGAAAATGCTCATAATGACAAAATCATTTTCTTCTCTTGCCGCTTTGGCAAGCGCCATATGCCCTTCATGAAGATAACCCATCGTTGGTACAAGCCCGATCGTTTTTCCCTCTGATTTTACGTTTTTAACGATAGATTTCAGTTCAACAATTGTTTTTACAACTTCCATGAATTATTTGCCTCCATAAATCGAGAATAATTCTTCTTCTTTCATATTGAAACAATGTTCAGGTGCGGGGAATGAACCTTCTTTTACCGCTTTTGCATACCCTTCAATTCCCTTTTGAATCTGTTCTCCCGCATTGGCAAATTCTTTCGCAAACTTCGGAATACGGTGCTTTCCATATCTTAACAGATCATGGAACACAAGTACTTGTCCATCGGCTTCAGGACCTGCACCGATGCCGATTGTCGGAATCACCAATTTCTTGGAAACGATTTCAGTCAATTGGTGAGGGATGCATTCCAAAACGACGGCCATGGCCCCTGCTTCCTGGCAACGAAGGGCGTCTTCAATCAATTCTTGAGCTTGTTCAGCCGTTTTTCCTTGCACTTTATATCCTCCAAGCACACCAACCGATTGGGGTGTCAATCCCAGATGTGCTACAACCGGAATTCCTGCATGAACCAATTTTTTTATCACATAAAGCACTTCTCCGGCACCTTCGACTTTTAAAGCATCCGCGCCGGATTCCTGAATCATGCGAACGGCGGTTTTTAATGCTTCATTCGGATCGCCATGATAAGAACCGAAAGGCATATCCACCACCATAAACGTATCTTTTGCGCCGCGGCGGACCGCTTTTGCATGGTGAATCATATCGTCCACTGTCACTTGCACCGTGGAGTCGTATCCTAACACGACCATCCCCAAAGAGTCACCGACAAGGATCATATCGACTCCCGCTTCTTCCGCGTATTTGGCAGAAGGGCAGTCGTAAGCAGTGATCATGACAATTTTTTCACCATTCGCCTTCATTGTTAAAAAATCGCTTGTTGTTTTCACGAAGTTTCCTCCTTTGAAAATTCAGAGGAAGAAAACAAAAAATATCCTTCTTCCAAAAATGGACAGAAGGATGGTGTATGTTCGCATGTTTCGAACTTGTTTTCTTCCGTCCCTGTCATAATCGATCAAGGCAGATTCCTTAATTTTATAGTTGCTTTTGGTACAGTTCAAAAAGATACTGTCCGTTGATGTAAGCAACTTAATAAAAAGATACAGAAAATTGACAGGTTTGTAAAGCGTTGAACCTTTGGAAAAGAAGGAAGTTGTTCGAAACACTTATTCATTTTGAATTTCAATATCCGCAGAGTAGACCTTTTTCACTTGGCCGTCATCCAAAAGAATTTCCAGCACCCCTTCATCGGTGATGCCGACCGCTTGTCCTTCGATGATCTCCCGGATGGTTGTGGCTTTGATCCGTTTGCCGATTGTGCCTGAATGTTCTTCCCACAATTTTTTGATCGACTTGAATCCATGGGCCACATATTCATCTGTATAATACTCCAAATTCTTTAAAATCTCCGCTACCAGTTGTGCCCGATCCACTTTTTGTTTTTCTTCAATGGCGATCGATGTGGCAATGGATTGGATGTCTTCAGGGAAATCGTCCAGTTCATGATTTGTGTTGATCCCTATTCCGATGAGCAAACCTTCCACCCGGTCCATTTCCGCAAGCATCTCCGTCAATATGCCGGCACATTTTTTCCCGTTGATTAAAATATCATTCGGCCATTTGATTACCGGTATAAAGTTTTTATATAGAGACTTCATTGCCAATACGACACTTACAGCTGCAACAAGTGTGAGCTGGGGGGCTTGGTGGGGAGGAATATTTGGACGGACAATGATTGTCATCCAAATGCCCTTCCCTTTTGCCGAATGCCAAGTTCGTTGCATTCTTCCCTTGCCGCCCGTTTGTTCTTCGGCGATGATCACGGTGCCGTCTTCCGCACCTTGTCTTGCCAACTGCTGGGCAACCGATTGGGTCGAGTCGATTTCTTCAAAGTAATGAATCGCATGGCCAAAACGTTTCGTATTTAAAAAAGAAGAAATTTTTGCCGCATCCACCCGATCTGGCACTTCAACCAACCGATACCCCTTTTTCTTGATGGTCACAAACTCATATCCCTCTTCTTGAAGGGTTTGCAAATGTTTCCATATGGCAGTGCGGGATATCCCCAATTCATCCGCAAGCTGTTGTCCTGAAATTGGCTCGCCTTTTGCTGAAAGAAAGCGTTGCAATATTTTATCTTTCATGGATAAATTCATTGTGGAACCATTCCTTTAATTGTTTTTCATCATTTTTTACTTGCCCTGTTAAAACTGCATACAGCGCTTTGTCCAGTGCTTCTTTTACCCAAGGTCCTCCCCTTTTCCCGGACCATTGGATGAGGAGATGGCCGTTCAATGCAAAATCGTCCATTGTTTGAATCGGCAAAAGCTTTTTCACTTTGGCAATATGATCCTTGGAAAAAGGAACGTCCTTGCCTTGCCAAACGGCAAAATCATAAGCAGTTTCCAGAATGGTCAAGTCATTTGAAAAATAATCATATTCGTCCCATCTGTTCAGAAACCGGTCATAGGCGTGAATCACTTTTTTCGCAAAGCTTTTTTCCTTGTTTGAGTATCTGTAAAATTCGATAATATCTTCCATTTCTTTACGGTTTAATAGGCAAAGATATGCCCATCCCACTTCAGGTTCTTTTGCCTGAAACGGTTTCCATGCCTCCAAATGTTCCGCAAAATTGCCCGGCAAATAAAGCGCCAAATTGCTTTCAACAAGCGCCTTGATTCCTAAATAGACATATTCCGCCACCCACATTTTCGATAGTTCCATGTGAATTCTTTCTTTGGCAATAAATTCAATTAAATCGCTATCTTTTTGGATGGCGTTCATTGTCGATTCCTCGATGGAGAAACCGAGTTGTGCCGCAAAACGTACAGCCCGCAACATTCTCAAGGCATCTTCCCGGAATCTTGAATTGGCATCACCTACAGCTCGAATGATACCATTATTTAAATCTTCTTTTCCGCCGAATAGATCGATAATTTCGCCGTCTTTTGTATATGCCATCGCATTGATGGTGAAATCTCGCCGCTCCAGATCTTTTGGCAAGTCCCTCACAAATGTCACTTCTTCCGGTCTGCGGAAATCGGTATAGGTTCCGTCGGTGCGGTATGTGGTCACTTCTATGGGACTGCCTTCATCCAATACAATGACCGTTCCGTGCTGGATACCCACATCAACGGTGTTTCGAAAAATGTTTTTGATTTCCATTGGAAGGGCATTTGTTGCAACATCCACGTCATGGATTTTCCGTGCGAGCAAATGATCCCTTACCGCTCCTCCAACAATGACCGCTTCATAACCGGCCTTTTCAATTTTATCAATTACGCGTAATGCCACTTCCCAATCGTTTGATTGCTTCATACTTTCAATGCCGCCAATCGATAATATAATTCTTCATAATGATCGATAATCGGTTCGGCACTAAACTTCGTTTGCACCGTATGAATGGCGTTTTTCTTGAAATCAGCGTGTTTATTTTCATCCGACAATAATTCGATGGCATATTCTGCGGCCTGTTGAACATCGCCCAATTCGACAATATAACCATTGACGCCGTGTTCAATCACTTCCGGAATGCCGCCGACGTTTGTTCCAATGCCCGGCACGCCGCATGCCATTGCCTCAAGCAGCACCAAACCAAAGGATTCTTTCTCAGACATTAATAGTTTTAAATCACTGATAGAGAATAGTTCTTCCACATTTTCCTGTTTTCCTAAGAATAAGATATCGTCTTTGTATGGTGATTCTTTCGCTTGAACCATCACCCGGTGCTGTTCAGGCCCGTCGCCGACAAGAAGCAATTTGGCCGGAATTTGACTGCGGATCCGAATGAATGTTTCAACGACGTCCGGCAGATTTTTTATTCTTCGGAAATTGGAGCAATGGATAATGACTTTTTCATCTTCCCCAATTCCGTATTGTTTTTTCAATAATGGAGCTTCTTCCAATGGTTTAAAGACGGATTCATCGACAAAATTATAGATTGTTTCGATTTCTTTATTCGGTTTGATAATTTCATATGTTTGTTCTTTTAATGCGTTGGATACTGCTGTCACTATGTCGGATTTTTCAATGCCATACTTGATGGCTTGCGCGAGTGTTGAATCTTGCCCTAAAACCGAAATGTCCGTTCCATGCAAAGTAGTCACAATTCCAATGTTTTCCCCGCACATATCACGGGCAAGCACTGCGCACACCGCATGTGGAATGGCGTAATGAACGTGCAATACATCCAAATTTTGATCCAAAATCACATCGGCCATTTTGCTTGCCAACGCAATATCATATGGCGGGTATTGGAATACGGAGTAGTTGTTCACCTCGACTTCATGGAAAAAGACATTCGGATAAATTTTTTTTAATCGAAAAGGCACACTGGATGTAATGAAATGGATTTCATGTCCGCGTTCCGCGAGCTTTTTCCCCAATTCCGTCGCCAACACTCCTGAACCGCCCACCGTTGGGTAACACGTAATACCAATCTTTAATTTTCTCACCGACACACGCCCTTTCAATTTAGAATGTTCAATCATTTATACCAACATTACGAAAAGACTAAACAGCATAAGTTCCAACCAATTTTATCCTAGACGGATGCAATGGTCCATTAATTCGACTTTCTTTCCTGAATCAATCGCCAATCCACGAATCCTTCCTGCAAGCCTTTCAACAAAATTTCCGCCGTTCCCATATTGGTTGCAAGCGGGATATTGTAAACATCGCACAAACGGATAAGCGCTGTACAATCAGGCTCATGAGGCTGCGCTGTCAATGGATCGCGGAAGAAAAACACCATATCCATATCGTTGTTGGCAATCATTGCTCCCATCTGTTGGTCGCCGCCTAAAGGGCCGGAACGAAAACAAGTAACGGAAAGCCCTGCCTCTTCAATAATGCGGCGGCCTGTCGTTCCTGTTGCATACAAATCATGTTGCTGCAATATTTCTTTATATGCAATGGCAAACTCAACAAGACTATCTTTTTTGCTATCGTGGGCAATTAATGCGATTTTCATTTTCATAAGCATTCATCCATTCTTTTTATAGAATATTTTCCATACCATAAACCAATTGTTCCAGTTCCATTACTTTTTTGACACAGTAGACAATGCCATCCATAAATGATTCCCGGTTGAAGGAGTCATGGCGAATCGTCAACAATTGTCCGTTTCCGCCAAAAATGACTTCTTGGTGGGCCACCAATCCCGGAAGACGGACGGAGTGGATGCGCATCCCTTCAAAATCCGCTCCTCTCGCACCAGCCATTGTTTCTTCTTCCAATGGATGTCCCTGTTTCCGTTCTTCCCGGACTTCCGCAATCATTTGTGCCGTTTTCTTTGCCGTACCGGATGGGGCATCCAGTTTGCGGTCATGATGCAATTCAATGATTTCCACATTTGGCAAATATTTTGCAGCCTCTTTTGCAAATTTCATCATTAACACCGCACCAATGGCAAAATTCGGTGCGATGATGCAACCCGTTTTTTGCTCTTGTGCAAGCTGCGTCAATTCTTCCAATTGTTCATCCGTAAAGCCTGTGGTTCCGACAACCGGGCGAACCTGGTGCAAAAGGGAAACCTTGACATGATCATATACAGCATGAGGACTTGTTAAGTCAATTAATACATCCGGTTTTGTTTCTTCTATTAATTGGGATAAGTCCAAATAAATCGGAACATCTAAATCAGCTGGAAACATCTCAAGTTCCGCGAGGCTTTCCCCGACATGTTTGTAGTCAAGCGCCGCCACCAGCTCTATTCCCTCTTGACCTACAACGGTTTTAACGGCTTCTTTTCCCATTTTTCCTCTGCATCCTGCAATTGCTACTCTTATTGTCATTGTGATTCGTCCTTTCGTTTCATCCATGTTTATTCCATTTTCTCATATGAATGTACATTGTATTTCAATTGGAAATCATACTAATTAAAATGCAACCAACCCGTTCGACAAATTGGGCAAAATCTTTACCATTTATCAAACTTTGGTTCAAAATTCCCTTTTAACCATCGTAATGAAAAGGGAAGGAGTTGTCAAAAGCAGAAAAATAAAACATAATAAAACATGCAATCTAGCCTAATTGTCCTTGGAATAAGGAGGTCGTATTTTGAAGGATATAAAAATACAGCAAATCATTGGAATTATTATCGGAACAGCGATATACAGTTTCGGATTTGTTCATTTCAATATGCTCAACAAGTTGGGAGAAGGCGGATTTAGTGGAATTTCCTTAATTTTATACTTTACATTCAACTTAGATCCAGCCATTACAAATATTGTATTGAATATTCCAATATTTATTTTAGGTTGGAAATTGCTTGGACGTAAAGAGTTTTTCTACTCAATTTTAGGGATTTTGAGCGTATCGGTATTCTTGAAAATATTTCAAGCATACCAGTTTCCGCTGGATTTGAAGAATGATTTATTGCTTGCTTCATTATTTGCGGGGGTATTCGTCGGCGTCGGTTTGGGAATCATTTTCCGATGTGGCGGTACTACCGGAGGAGTCGATATCATTGCCCGTCTTGCCCACAAATATGTTGGCTGGAGCATGGGAAAAACGATGTTCCTGTTCGATACATTTGTACTTATCGCCTCATGGCTCACTTTTTTAAGTTCCATTACGATGATGTATACGCTGGTGGCTGTATTCGTCGGAGCCAGAGTGATTGATGTCGTGCAGGAAGGCGCATATGCGGCGAAAGGGGCATTCATTATTTCAAACGAGCCTGAAGAGATCGCAAGAACCGTTTCGGAAAAAATGGGTCGGGGCATCACCGTGTTTCATGCTTACGGCTATTATACAAAACAACATAAAGATGTTTTATACTGCATTGTAGGCAGAAATGAAATCGTTCAATTAAAATCCATCATCCGAAAAATCGACCCAAAAGCTTTCGTATCGATCATCGATGTGAAAGACGTCACCGGCGAAGGTTTCCGGATTGAAGAATAATCAAGAGGAAAATTCCTTTCCATTTAAATAACGGAATGAACGAAAATCGGATCATTCTTTCTTTGAGCCGGCGGGCTGTCTGGAAGAACATTCAGACAGCCTTTGAATTTTAAACAATCTATTTTAATGATTCTCCTCCATTTCGATTGCATTATTCTCCCCATTCACTGAATCCGAATCTTCAATTTCTGAAATTCTGAATCCATCATAAACATCTTCTTCATCATTTACGATAAAATGCAAGGATAATTTAAATGAGTAGATGGCAAGAATCAAAAGAATCACAAAAGTGAGCAAACCGAATAACAACATTTTAGGATAATCGATTTTCATGCGATCCCTCCCCATTTATCCGGATTTGCTATATCTTATTAATTAATAGGAAGGGTTATTAACATATTCCGGGATCATTTGAAATTATTATTACAAGTTTCACTTTTTATTGAGCAGCCCAATGGAACCGGTGCGAACAAATATAATCGAGTAGGAGGGAGCGATTAACTCCCGTCCTCTCACACCACCGTACGTACGGTTCCGTATACGGCGGTTCAATTAAGATGATTGACGCAAGTCTTTATAACTTCCGTGAATAGCTGTTCTCTTTATGCCAGTGGTCACTCCACCCTCCAAGAGGTCTCCCACGGGATTCACCGCTTCCTTCCTCAAGTGAGGTACTACGTTTTCTGTGTTCATCATGACTCACTGAATGCCAAGGGCTATTCTCTCTTAATTGTTCGGTCCTTCTTAGTAGTTCTAAACCAACTAATACTATGACCTCTGCTGACTTCTGACGGTTCAGCTACTTATCACTAAGTAGGTTATGAAGCGTACTTCACATATCCGCCAGACCTCCCCGGGTAAGAATGTAATCTTTCCTTCCATCTATCTGCTTCATTTACTCTGTACCACCTTTGGCAGAAAGGACTTTGTTTTGTTTAGCAAACTCATCCAATGATACCTAGCCTTATATGAAGTTCGTGTTCCTCAGACCGGAAGTTTGCCGCTCGCTTCCTTCAGATTCCGCGTCACCACGGACACCCTTGCGTTAAGCTAACTGTTACTTCTGCCTTCACAGTTCGGGACTTACACCCTATAGATTACACCCATGCCAGGCGCACTAAAAAAAGGGCTTGTCTAAAAAGTCCATAAAAACAGAGCGAATGGAGAAAACAATGAGTTTTTCCATTCGCTCTGTTTCCTTATTTTTGAAATTGGTTTGGGAATTTGCGGCCCATTTCAGTATGTTGTGGGCCATTGCCACAATCCCGAATTCTGTTCGGACTTTATGAAGCCCCCGTAACAGAAATCGAGTGAAACGCAAATTGCCCTTGATGTTCCCGAACACACTTTCGACATCCACTTTACGCTTCGCATAAAGAGCTGCCTTTTGTTCGTCACCAAGAGCTGCTTTGGCTTTCGCTTTCATTTCTTCATAAATCGTGTTCCAATATACTCGACGATTTCCTTTGGCTTTCGTACACCCATTCTTCAACGGGCAATCCGTACAATCTTCACACTCGTACACTTTCAAATCTTGTATGTATCCAGATGCATTTTTTCTTTTTTGATAATACTTGAATACGACTTTCCGATTGTTCGGACAGATAAAGCAATCGTCTTCTTCGATGTATTTCCAGTTTTGTACTTTTGATAAATCCTTTTTAAACTTTTTACTTTGTTCCTTCAAATAGGTTTGGTATGGGGCTAATAATTCAAAACGAGGTTCTTTTTCTTCGCCAATCGCATATAAATAGTTTTCTTCACTCGCATATCCTGCATCGGCAATGACATACTTGAGTTTCTTTTCCTTCGGTATCGATTCCAATAACTTTTCCATAAATGGTTGGAAACAGCGAGTATCTCCTGGATTTTGATAAATTTCAAATCCCACGATAAATTGATGTTGTGTGGCGAGTTGAACATTATAACCCGCCTTGAGTTGGCCGTTTTTCATATGGTCCTCTTTCATTCGCATAAAAGTGGCCTCATGGTCGGTTTTCGAGTAGCTATTTCGTTCACCTAGAATCTGTTTTTGTACTTTGTATTTTCGTAATCGTGGAAGATAATCCGTTTGAATCGTTTTCAGTTGTTTGGTGAGTTGGGATTTTTTAGAGCGAAGTTCTTTTTTTCTTTCTTTGTCTTCTTCCTGTTTATAATCTTTTTCCAAAGCTTCTATTCTCTCAGAAAGTTGTGCCGATGATTTTTCTAATTCTTCTTCTAATTGTTCTTCTTTTAATTCCTCCAAGGCGATTTGGTGCGCTTCTTGTAGAAACGATTGAATTTTGGCTCGTAGTTTCTGATCATATTTTTCTACGGATTTTCGCCATACAAACGTATATTTGTTGGCATTCGCTTCTATTTTCGTACCATCCACAAAAATATGGTCGAGGTCGATAAATCCTTGTTCTACTAGTTGAAGGACAAATTGTTCAAATACAGAATCCATCATGTTTGACATACGAACACTACGAAAATCATTTATTGTGCGATGGTCAGGGGTTTGCAATCCCGCCAACCACATCATCGGAAGATTTTCTTTCACCATTTGCGCCATTTTCCGACTTGAATAAACGTTTTGAGTGTACGCATATAAAATCACTTTCAATAACATTTTAGGGTGATAGGGTGCACGACCCCCACCAACATAATGAGTATACAACACTTCATCCGGAATCGATTCCACCATTTCATCCACTAAACGGGCGACATGATTTTCAGGAATATACATTTCGATATCTAAAATGCTCATGACTTGACGATTGCAATAAGGTTGGAAAACTAGTTTTTTGCGTTTCTTATTCTTTTGAACCTCTATTTTTTGAATACCCTCTAGAGTCATTTCTAATTGCGTGTTATAATTTTCTTGAATAGTCATTTGATTATTCATAAAAAATCGTCCTTTCTTTAGAATGTTTTTTGGTCAATTTCATTCTATAAAAAAGGACGATTTTTTTGTACCCTAAAAACAGAAAAAAGGGCTGAGCCGAAGGTCGATTCAATCGACTTTTCGGACAGCCCCTCTTTTTGCAATGATTCGCCATAAAATTAATCTTCATCAGAACTCATATTTGTAAACACCAAAATTAATCGCAACAATTCAAGGATGGCCACAGCTGCTGCTGCCACATATGTCAATGCCGCCGCGCTTAACACTTTTCTTGCACCGGGTTCTTCATGATTGTTGATGATTCCCAACTGAACAACTTCATTCATTGCCCGCTTGGAAGCATCAAATTCCACTGGCAATGTCACCACCTGGAACAAGACGCCGGCAGCAAGCAGGATTATACCCAATAGAAGCATGTTCGTACTTTGCGCAATGATCCCAATCATTACAAAAATCCAAGATAAGTTGGATGAGAAATTGGCAACAGGAACAAGTTTTGAACGCATGACCAAAAATGAGTAGGATTCCTGGTGTTGCACAGCGTGTCCACATTCATGGGCCGCAACAGCAATGGCTGCCAAAGAATCGTTGTAATAGTTCCCTTCCGATAATGCCACTGTTTTCGTCATTGGATTGTAATGGTCGGATAAAATGCCTTGTGTTGGAACAACGCGGACATCATATAGTCCATGGCTGTCCAAAATCATTCGCGCCACTTGCGCCCCGGTCAATCCTTTTGAAGCGGCAACTTGAGAATAACGATTATAAGTGCGTTTCACTTTCAATTGAGCATAAATCGGCAATAATAAAATGATTACAAAATATAGAATGTACATCCTGGTTTCTTAGTTCCCCTTTCCTTATTTTCCTAATATTTATTCTAAATATTTATCATATTTTATGCAAATAATCGCGCTTTTTAAAAGAATAATAGGAAATGCAGATACAGAGGATGGACAACCAAAAAGTGAAATAACCGATGTGATTTGCATATTGATATAAGCTGCTATATGTCGGCATCTGACCGTATACATAGTCGATTACATCATTATGTAAAGTCCAGATTGCAGCGATGATGATATGCCCGAGGGTAAAACGGTATTTTGGGATATATAAAATTCCTTCAACCGCCATCATAAAATGGGAAAAAACCAGCATCCATCCAGCCAATCCAATTGATCCGATCTCCATCAATGTTAGTATATTCATCACAACTGCCCATATACCGTATTTCACCAATGTAATGAGGGCAAGGGCTTCCAACAATTTGAAGTTTGTCCCCAACAACCAGCCGATGATGGCAAAACAGAAAAATAAGCTGGCCGTCGGACTGTCTGGCACAAAAAGCAAAAATTGCGGGGCTGTTCTTGAAAGTTGAGGCATATACCAAATGTATCCGTAAATGGTGCCTAAAAAATTGATGATAAACAACATGGTTAATATAGATCGGTGTTGAAGTAAATACATCATTTGCGGCAATAAACTTTTCATTCTGTTTCTCCTTTTGCAAAAAACCGGAATATCGGATTCCATTTTTTCATAAGTAATATTACCAAATATGAGTGTAGAATGTGAACTTTTTCAGAATTTTATGTATTTGATCAAATTGCATAAAAAAGGAGCCAGTATCAAACTAGCCCCTACAATAAAAAATAAATTATTCTTCTTTCAAACTTGCAATGAATTCTGCTAAGATTTTTAATTCCTCATCAGTACCAGAGAATTGTCCACCAGGCATTGCACCACGACCGTTTTTAATGATATCAATAACTTCATCAGCAGTCAATTCGTTACCTAGTAGCATAGGGTTAGTGCCAACACCTGTTAAATCACCACCGTGACAACCTATACATGTTTGTTGAGTTTGGTAGATTTTATATCCTTCAGAATTTTCATCGATTTCAATATCTGGGATTAAACCTAAATCTTTTGGTGTGATTTGACCTTGAGCTTTTGAAGCTTCCCAGTCATGGTGAGCCGCAGATTCCCAAGTTAAATAGAACATTGAAGCTACAACTAATAACATAATTGCAACAGGAATTGGTCGTTTTGATGGACGACGCTCAGGTCCTTTATCCAACCAAGGCATTAATAATAGTGCCCCAATGGCTAATCCTGGAATTACAATTGCACCGATAACGTTGTAGTCACCAGAAGCAAATGAATATTTCAATAATTGGTATAAGAATAAGAAATACCAGTCTGGTAATGGAATGTACGATGTATCTGTTGGATCAGCCGGACGCTCTAATGGTGAAGGATGAGCGACCGTTAAAATTAAATATCCGATTAGAAAAACAGCACCAACCATCCATTCTTTTAGTAAGAAGTCCGGCCAAAAGGCTTCTGTTTTTCCAGGATATTCGGAATAGTCTTTCGGCTTGTTCGGCATTTTATTATTCGCTTTAATGCGGGAGTCGCCGACAAATTTCATTCCTTTTCCGCGATGCATGTTGTCCCCTCCTTTTGAACTAACGAATCAAAACACAAAATCAAATCATAGTGGTCCTGATATACCTTGACGACGAATCATAATAAAGTGCACTGCAAGCAAGATGAATAAACCAGCAGGCAAGAAGAATACGTGAATCGCAAAGAAACGTGTCAAAGTTTGGGCACCGATGATTGTAGCGTCACCAGCAAGCAAGATTTTAATTAATTCACCAATAAATGGAACAGAACCTGCAATTTCAAGTCCTACTTTAGTCGCAAACAACGCTTTCATGTCCCAAGGAAGTAGGTATCCTGTAAATCCAAGACCTAACATTACACAGAAAATTAATACACCTACAATCCAGTTAAGCTCACGAGGTTTCTTATAAGAACCTGTGAAGAATACACGAAGCGTATGTAAGAACATCATGACGATCACCAATGATGCTCCCCAGTGGTGCATACCGCGCACAAGCTCACCAAATGCTACTTCGTTTTGCAAGTAGTATACTGATTTCCAAGCGTTTTCAATATCTGGCACATAATACATTGTTAAGAACATACCAGATAAAATTTGGATGACTGTAATAAAGAATGTAAGTCCTCCGAAACAGTATACGAATGCAGAGAAGTGATGTGCAGGGTTTACGTGCTCTGGCACTTCGTGGTCGGCAATATCACGCCAAATTGGGGTGATATCTAAACGTTCATCGACCCAATCATATAATTTATTTAGCACTTGTGTTGTACCCCCTAACTAATTAAACTAATGTGTTTGGTATTTTCTTCCCAAGCATTAAGTAACCGTCTTTTTCAGAAACTTCATACTGATCTAGCGGACCTGTTGGCGGTGTACCCGGAATGTTTTTACCATTTTTCTCATAGCGACCAGCATGACATGCACAGAAGTATTCGTTTTTGTGTTCGCCGCCTTCCCAGTTTACTGTACATCCTAAGTGTTTACAAACTGGTGAAAGCGCTATAATTTTGTCGCCTTCTTTGTAAACCCAAGCCATTTCGGAAACTTCTGACTTATACCAAGCGTCTACTTGTTCATAAGAGAAGTCAACACGTACAGGTACGTCTGTTAAGTCAGCTACTTTTTGGCTAGTAAGTATGAAATCACCTTCAGCTTTTACTTGTAAAGCTGGATCAATTGCAAAACGAATCATTGGCATTAAAATACCTGCCGCCATAAATCCACCAACACCAGTTAAAGTGTAGTTAAGAAATTGACGTCTTGAAACTTTTTTGTTACTCATCCTTTTCCCCCCTCTAACTTAAAGGTCAGTCCAACAGACATAATTACTTATAATTAATAATAGTATAAACTAGGACATATCTATGATATATCAATAAAATGGGCAGGTCAATATTGCAATATATTGGATTTCATTAGATTGTGAACAATTCTTGAAGGAATTGTTAATGTTGCGACCACTTTGATGACAGCACCGGAAGCACCTGTTTTAATTGTTCTTCCAATATCCGTTTTTTCACATCCTTATCCATCGATTCGATCGGAATCGCAGGCAACCATATCACGTCTATCACATCCTGTAACTTTGTCCAAAAATGATCGCATGTGATAAAGATGACATGCTTGAAACCCCCTTCTTGAATATTCTTTTTCAAAGTTTGGACAAGCTTCTCGTCTTTCATATCCTCGGTGTAGGAATATGGAGGAATCAACATCAAGCGGCCTTTGAACTGCTGCTCAATAAAGGAAGTCAATGCCATTAAAAACTCCGCTTCCGAACTGCTTTTGACAATCTTATCCTCCGCAAAATCCAAAGATACCAGCGGAACGATTGCCGTATCAATAAATTCTTTGTTCTGTTGATATTGTTGTACATCTTTTACCTGAAAATACATTATTTTTTCCTCCAAAGACACATTTTTTCATCATTACTCAATATTATACCCCACTCCGTTGGAAAAAGATGCTGAAAATAAAAAATCCAGTCGAAAAGAGTATCTCTTTCGACTGAATTTCGCTAGTGTTTTGAAGTTTCTTTCAAAGCCTGCAACAGATTCGAAAGTTCCAAGAACTTTTCTTTATCTCCTTGGTCGAGTGCTTCATCGATTTCTCTTAACAGTTTCTCTTCCTGGAATGTCAGCATGCTCGTATTGAGAATTTCTTCCGCGATCAACCGGTCTTTTTCATTGATATTCAAATATTTTGGCATATATGGGTTTTCTTCTAAGACAGCCAAATACAGCTGGTTTGGCGGCACATTCGGAAAATTCAGCTGAATGTACATGTCTTCGTTTGGATAGAGCCTCAAATCATGAAAGGATTTTTCGGCATCACTCGTCATAATATTGCCCTTATAGAATCGGAACGGCACACCATTGGAATCAACACTCGACATCACAATTGCCCTAGGACAATAATGAGCTTCTTCGACGAAATGAATATTTTCAAGCAACTCATCGTTGCTCAGCAGATAATTTAATATCCAGACACATTCCCGCCGCTTCAATTGGAAGTTTTTCAGAAACCAGCGAACAAAGTTCTTTTTGTCGACGATTGGTACGGAAGAAGTCATGAATGTCCCTCCCCTATTCTAAACTCTCAAGTAAATCTACCCATTCAACTTCTGTCGGTTGTAATTGGATCAAGCGCTGAACCACTTCCCGTGCCTCATCGCGCTTTCCGTCTTCAATGAGGAAATAACAATAGTTTTCTAGAAAAGAAGGATCATCTTTTAATTCATTATATGCTGATTTATAAATTTCGTATGCTCGCTCGTACTGTTCATTTTTTGCATATGCATCCGCAACAAATGGGAATAAAGAAATCCATTCAAATTGTTCTTTTTGCAGGCTTTCATACAATTCAATAATATCGTCGTACCTCTCCATCTGATGGTAGACGGACATCAGCACCAAGATGGCTTCCATGTATTCCGGATCCAACGCGACGGCCTTTTGCAAATGGCCGATTGCTTCTTCAGGAAGTTTATTTTTCAACGCGATTTTTCCGGCAAATAAGTAGAAGGATTTTTCGAATTCATCCCGTTTGATTCCTTCTTTTATAATGCTGTACGCTTTTTGATTATCCTCAAGCATCGCATAGCATTGGGCAAGCAACAAATAGCTGCTGAAATAATCCGGATCCAGTTCTTTCAAATCTTCCAGCTGTCTGATGGCCGTTTCATATTTTTCGCACTGGAACGCGCAGTAGGCACTCCCGTATAGCAAATCGGCGGTCACTTTTTCTTCCAATGCTTCCATGTAATAATCCAGCGCCGTTTCATATCCTCCCCCTGCGCGGTATACTTCCGCCAGTCTTTCCGCAAGCAGTACTCCTGCGATTTCTTTCTGTTGTTTATGCAGTTCTTCATAAATGCGTGCCGCTTCTGTAAAACGCCCCATTTCAACAAGCAATTCCGCTTTGGCAAACCGGATCAGCGGTTCGTCAGGGAGGATTTCCAACGCTTCGTTAATGCGTTTTTCCGCCACTTCATATAATCCTTGCATTTGATAATAATCCGCCAAAATGAGTAAACTCTGAGGATATTCCGGTGCGCTTTCATCGATTGTCAACAATAGATCAAGGGCATCTTCTTCTTCCCCCAATTCGATGAGCACCGAAGCATAATCGATTGCAATCTGCGCCTCATCTGGGAAAAGGAAACGCAAATGTTCCAGTACTTTTTTCGCTTGTGGCAGATACCCGTATTGTAATAACAATTCGTAAATTCCATATTGCACTTCCGGAGTTTCCTTTAAAAATAGAGATTCCAACAATGTATCGACACGGTCGATTTCGCCGCCTTCGATTGCCTGGATGATGTCCTGTGTAATGATATTCAATTCTCTCACCTTTGCTTTCTTTTTCTACCATTATGCTACAAAACTATATTTCACTAGACAAGAAAAAAGGTTCATCTTCAAAGCGATGAACCTTTTATTCCCCGTTACTTTAATAATAAATCAAGATGTTCGAAAAATGTTGGATATGAAATCGCAATACAATCGGCATCGTCAATTTCAACCGGCGATTCGGTAATGAGTGAAGCGATTGCCGCCATCATGCCTATGCGGTGATCGCCATAAGTGGACAATTTGGCGCCTTTTAAGCTTGTTGGACCGTTGATGATCATGCCGTCCTCCGTAGCCGTAATATCCGCGCCAAGTTTTTTCAACTCGGTCACGACTGCTTCAATGCGGTCGGTTTCCTTTACTCTCAACTCTTCCGCATTGCGGATAATCGTTGTTCCTTCCGCTTGCGTTGCGAGAAGTGCAATGATCGGAATTTCGTCGATCAGCCGAGGGATGATTTCCCCTTCAATTGTTGTTCCTTTTAAATGGGAAGTGCGCACCGTGAGGGTAGCTGTCGGTTCGGCCGCATCCGATTTTTCCTGAGCAATCGTCAAATCGGCACCCATTTGTTGCATCACTTCAATGATGCCGGCCCTCGTCGGATTGATGCCCACATTTTTCAAAACCACTTCACTGTTTGGAACAATCGCGCCAGCCACTAAGAAAAAGGCGGCGGAGGAAATGTCGCCTGGCACATCAATGTGAGTTCCTTTCAATTGCTGGCCACCTTCAATGGAGATGACCCCATCTTTCACTTCAATGTTTGCCCCGAATTGTTTCAGCATGCGTTCGGTATGGTCGCGGGAAACTTCCTTTTCCCTTACAATCGTTGTTCCTTCCGCTTGAAGGCCTGCAAGAAGAATTGCCGATTTTACTTGCGCGCTCGCAACAGGCATTGTATAATCGATCGCCTTTAATTTTGTTCCTTGAATGGCAAGAGGCGTATATTGTCCCCCTTCCCGGCCATTGATCAGCGCTCCCATTTGTTTCAAAGGCTTTGTGACGCGCCCCATTGGACGTTTTCCGATGGAAGCATCGCCTGTCATCACACTATGAAAATTGGTGCCGGCTAAAATGCCAAGCATCAATCTTGTCGTCGTTCCGGAGTTGCCGGTATATAAAACTTCCTTTGGTTCTTGCCAACCTTCCATTCCAGGGCTGTTAATTTCGACATTTGTGCCATCCACTTGAATATCAACGCCCAATTTGCGGAAACAATCGATTGTACTTAAGCAATCTTCTCCTGGCAGAAAACCGGTGACCGTCGTTTTTCCTTTTGCAATCGCGCCAAACATAACCGCGCGGTGGGAAATGGATTTATCCCCCGGCACCGTCAGGATTCCTTCCAGACGAGGTTTGTTATATGCCAATACTTTTGCAGTCAATTTGATTTCCCCCTTTCCACATACGAGTTAAGAGACATGCATTTCAAAGTTCGTATGTGAACGAATGCAATTCATCGCTTTCTCCCGATCTTTTTCGTTTTGGAAACTGATGACTAAAATACCGAAGACATCTTCTCTCGTTTCCACCACTCGAATATTCGTAATACTGATTTTTTCTTCTGCCAAATAACCCGTGATTTCCGAAATGACACCAGGGTAGTCCGGAATATCCACATATAAATCGTATGTAGTATAGAATGCTCCGGTGGAAATAGGCAATGCATCCCGTACATCTTTTGCCGTTTTAAAATATTCTTCGATGGACGCATCATCATTTTCCATCAAAATTTTCTTTACCCTCTGCATTTCATCGATCCAGGCATCCATTTGCCCGATGAGTTCTTCCCGGTTTTGCAATGTAATATCCCGCCAAATCATCGGGTTGGATGAAGCGATCCGGGTAATGTCGCGGAACCCCCCGGCAGCCAGCATGCCAGTCATCGGATATTTTTTATTTTCTTCATGCAATTGATGAACAAGGGAAGCGGCTACAATATGAGGAAAATGGCTTACCACCGCCGTCATATGATCATGTTCTTCCGCACTCAGTTTTACCAATCTGGCCAATGTATATTTCAGCAGCTGTTGTAAAGCGATAATTTTATTTCCATCTTCATCTTCAAACGGAGTCAATATATAATAAGCATTTTCAAATAGGTATGGTTTGGCGGCGGTAATTCCGCTCTTATGGGAACCCGCCATCGGATGTCCGCCGATAAAGGTGATCCCTTGCGCGCGCAGTTCCTCCGCCTTTTTCATGATTAATCCTTTTGTGCTGCCCGTATCAGAAATGATGACATTCTTTTTCAATTCCCAATGCTTCAACTCTTCCATCCATTGAAGGGTGGCATTGACCGGCGTTCCAAAAAAAATGAAATCCGCTTTTTTTGCCGCTTCCTCCACATCGTCCGAAACTTCGTGCACAATATTCAACGTGTTGGCCAGTTCTCTCGTCTTTTCGGATATATCATAGCCAACCACTTTTGTTTGGGGGGATTTCTGCAAAGCCAATGCCAGCGATCCCCCAATCAATCCTAAACCAATGACTAATACGTTGCGGGTCATGCCAATACTCCCTGCTCCTTCAATACTTCTTCAAGAGTTGATAAGAATCGGCGGTTTTGATCTTCTGTGCCGAAGGAAACCCTGATGTATCCAGGTGTGCCCAAGGCATTTCCGCTGCGAACAATAAAGCCGCGTTTCATCATTTCTTGGAAGATGACATCACTGTCTGTTTTCACTTCAAATAAAATAAAGTTTGTTTGTGTAGGATAGTATTTTAGTCCATGCTTATTGCAAAACTCGACAAACAGCTGTTTTCCATTTTCGTTTTGCTCCACTGACTCTTTAATGAATTGTTGGTCCTGTAATGCGACAATGGCCACTTTTTGGCTCAACACCGTGTTGTTGAAAGGAGCGCGCACCGGATCCAATTTGGCAATCAAATCCGCTTGGGCGATGGCATAACCTACGCGGAATGCGGCCAAACCGTACGCTTTCGAAAATGTGCGCATAATAATGACATTTGGATATTCATTAATGTAATGAAGCGAATCTTTATAAGAAGGATCTGTAATATATTCGAAATAGGCTTCATCCAATACAACCAGCACATCTTGAGGCACTTTCTTCAAAAATGCGTTTAATTCTTCGTCCGCAACAATTGTGCCGGTCGGGTTGTTCGGATTGCAGACCCATACAATGGAAGTGTTTTCGTCAATGGCTTCCAACATTTTTTCCAAATCATGCTTGCCATCTTTCAACGGCACTTTCCGAACTTCCGCCCCTTCAATTTCCGCATTGTGGCTATATTGGGAGAAAGATGGATCCGCCATTACCGTATTGACGCCAGGGTAAAGCAGCGCCCGTGAAATAATGGCGATGATGTCATCCGAACCGTTTCCGAACAGCAATTGTGTTTCTTCCACCCCAAGATGGTTGCTCACAGCTGTGCGAAGTTCTTGGGCATAACCGTCCGGATAGATGGCGAAATTGATACCGTTATTTTGGATGAACTCTTTCACTTTTGGTGAGCAGCCAAAAGGGTTTTCGTTAGAAGCCAGTTTCACCACTTCTTTTAAACCAAATTCTTTTTGAACTTCTTCGATAGGTTTACCTGGTTGATATGCTTTCATTCCATAAATTTGTTTTTTGAATTTCATGATGAACGCTCCTTCTTATCGATTTTCATTCACTAAATCCGGTCTTAAGGTTACAGCATCATTTAAATAAACATGCTGAATGTCTTTTTGAGGCACTGTCGTATTGACGTGCATCAATACCCGGATACATAAAGGCAATGAGCCGGGCACATTCATTTCATGTGTGCACATCGTCGGCACATATTTCCAACCCTCAATGGAACGGACTGCCTTCGCTGGGAATGCGGCATTGATATCCGGTGTTGTTGTGACAATGACCGAAGCGATATCCTCGGGATCGATCTTGTTCACTCTTGCCATTTCCTTTACCAATCTCTCTGTTTCACTATAAATCAATTCGGGTGTATTAGATTCAATGGTGATTGCTCCACGTATGCCGCGAATCATTTGCATACCTCCTCCAGCAGACAGCGAAGTTCACTATCCACTTCCCGGCATTCCTTTTCTTCAATTTCTTTCACAAAAGGTTTTCCTATTTCTTGCAGTAAAACAAATTTCAATTTTCCATATTCTATCTTTTTATCTTTCATTAAATATTCATATAAATCTTCAAAAGAATAATTGTTTACTTGCTTCAACGGATATTCGTTTTTATAGGCGAACTTCACAAATTCCTTTGTGAATTCGCGGGAAATCCGACCGTATTTTTCGCTGAGGAGAAGGGCATACACCATTCCGATCATGACCGCTTCTCCATGAGCAAGACCTCCATAGCCTGCCGCCGCTTCGATGGCATGGCCGTATGTATGGCCAAAGTTCAAAAACTTTCGGACCGAATGCTCGGTTTCATCCTGCTCGACAATGTTTGCCTTCACTTCGATGCCTGATTTCAAGTGTTTCGCCAACACAGGTTTTTCGATGTCCGTGATGGATGGTGTCTGCATCAGCTCTTTCAGCCACACTTCATCGGAAATCAGCGCATGTTTGATGACTTCCGCCATTCCTGAACGGATTTCTTTTGTCGGCAAACTGGATAAAAAGTTGATATCATATACGACCGCTTCCGGCTGATAGAATGCGCCGACCATGTTTTTGCCAAGAGGATGATTGATGGCCGTCTTTCCACCTACCGCCGAATCGTGGGCCAAAATCGTCGTCGGAATTTGAATATAAGGAACGCCGCGCATGAACGTAGCGGCGGCAAATCCCGTCAAATCCCCGACAGCTCCCCCGCCAAAGGCAAACAGGAAGGATTTTCTTGAGCATTGATTCTCAATTAAAAAAGTGTGGGCATCTTCAAAATTTTTAAAACTTTTACACGCTTCTCCCCCTGGCATTACAAACACTTCAAAAGGATACGGAAAGTTTTCTGTAAAATATTGCTGTTGTGCCTGCCAAACATTCTCATCGGTAAATACAACGAGTTTATCCGCTTTTTCGATTTTCTCTTTTAAAGCATCGCAAGCGGAACGTAAAATTCCGCTTCCGATGAACACTTCGTAGGAATGGCTTTTTGCATTCACTGGAATTCGCATAATTAAAACTCCTTCGCCCATTTACGTACTTCTTCGATTTGCGCTTTCAATTGCGGCAATTGATCGCTATGGAACTGTTCAACAATCGCTTTGGCGATTTCCCATGCGATGACACATTCCGCAACAACGGAGGCAGCCGGCACCGCGCAAGCATCGGAACGTTCCACACTCGCTTTGAATGGTTCTTTCGTTTCAATATCCACACTTTCAAGAGGCTTGTAAAGGGTTGGAATTGGTTTCATGACACCGCGGACGATGATTGGCATTCCGGTAGACATGCCCCCTTCAACGCCCCCTAAACGATTTGTTCTGCGGCTGTAGCCGTGTTCTTCGTCCCAAATAATTTCATCATGCACTTCAGAACCTCTTTTGCGGGCCATTTCAAAACCGATGCCAAACTCCACGCCTTTGAAAGCATTGATGGAAATCATGGCTTGGGCCAATTTGGCATCCAATTTCCGGTCATAATGAACGTAAGACCCAACGCCCGGCGGCATCCCTTCCACAATCACTTCCACAACACCGCCGATGGAATCCCCATCTTTTTTCGCTTCATCGATTGCCTGAACCATTTTCGCTGAAGCTTCCGGATCCACCGTATAGCAAGGATCTTCTTCGACCATTTTACGAATTTCGTCAGCGGATTTTCCCGCAATTTTTGATGTATCCGCTTTGATTCCGTAAATTTCAGTCACATAACCGACAACGGAAATGCCCAATTCTTTTAATAACGCTTTGGCAACGGATCCGACAGCAACCCGGACAGTTGTTTCTCTTGCGCTGGAACGTTCCAGCACATTGCGCAAATCCCTGTGGCCATATTTGATTCCGCCCACCAAATCCGCATGTCCAGGGCGCGGCCTTGTAATTTGGCGCTTGATTTCTGCAGGATCCACATCTTCGGGAAGGGGTTCGATTCCCATAATTTTTGTCCAATGTTTCCAGTCATCATTTTTGACAACCAACGCTACGGGGGAACCTAATGTTTTCCCATGCCGGATGCCGCCTACAATTTCAACTGTGTCCTTTTCGATTTGCATGCGGCGGCCTCGGCCGTGCCCCCCCTGGCGTCGTTTTAAGTCATAATTGATTTGTTCTGCAGTGATCGGCAAAAGGGATGGCAACCCTTCAATAATCGTCGTTAATTGAGGACCGTGGGATTCCCCCGCAGTTAAATATCTCATCAAACACTTTCTCCCTTCAACTCGTTAAAGTATGTATTCTTTAATATAACATAACAGTAGTTAAAAAACATGATGAATCGAACAAATTGTATAAAATGACGTTCGAATAAAAGATAATACGCTTTTCGCACAATGTCGAAAAGCGCCCTTTTCACCCTCATTTTTTCCGATAAAAGAACGTATCTTCCACTTCAAAACCATAACGGGCAGGATTGAAAATTTGTTCCGTCGATCCTACAAACAAAATGCCTCCTGGCCGCAAAGAATTGCTGAATTCTTTATAGATATGATCCTTTGCTTCTTCAGTGAAATAAATCATGACATTGCGACAAACAATTAGATCAAAATTTTTATCATATGGGTCACTTAACAAATTGTGCTTTTTAAAAGTTACCGTATTTTTTATTTCATCTTTTACCCTGTAAAATTGGCCTTCCTG
Organism: Ureibacillus sp. FSL W7-1570; assembly: GCF_038593265.1. Lineage (GTDB taxonomy): Bacteria > Bacillota > Bacilli > Bacillales_A > Planococcaceae > Ureibacillus > Ureibacillus suwonensis. The sequence goes on along the minus strand of NZ_CP151979.1, from coordinate 373,488 downwards.
AATAAAGTATTTCGATTTGACGTTCGGAGGGACTTCCGCCAAAGAACGCTCAGGATAAACCCCCCGCTTCGCTTTTTGAAGGCAATTTACATCTATATCCGTTGCCAATATTTGAATATAAGATAAAGGCACATGTTGGGAAAGCACCATGGCAATTGTATAAGGTTCTTCCCCCGTCGAGCATGCCGCGCTCCATATTTTCAAGCGCTTATTTTTTTCCAGCAGTTTGGGGAAAATTTTATTTTGAAGGACTTCCCAACGTTTTGAATTTCGATAAAATTCAGAAACATTTATCGTCATCCGATCCAGGAATTCGTTTAATAAATCTCTGTCTTTTTCAACCCCACGCAAAAAATCCACGAAATTGTTGTACCCTTTTTTTTCATAAAGTGAGGTTAATCGACGTTTCATTTGCGCTTCTTTATACAGCGACAAATCGATTCCGGTCAATCTCTTTATTCCTTGAACAAACAGTTCATAGTCATTCATGATTATCGATCCCCTCTAATGACGTACACCTATTATATACAAAATTTTTCTTTTCTGAAATATATAAAAAAATCAAAAAGTGAATTTCCAACGGTGAAAATAATCTTTAACTTATGTTGAATAACACAAACCTTTTTATATCAACTTCATATTAAATGGAAAAGAAGTATAAATAAAAAGCTATCCCGACAGCGAGAGGATTGCTGTGGAATAGCTTAAAGCAACAGAAATAAACGTGGATGATTAAACTAGTTCATCATTAAACCATAATTTGATTTCACGTTCAGCTGATGACGGTGAATCGGAACCGTGAATAACGTTTTCGGAAATTGTCACTGCATAATCACCGCGGATTGTACCTGGTTGAGCTTCTTCAGGTTTCGTAGCTCCCATCATCACGCGAGCCAATTTAATGATATTTTCACCTTCCCAAACCATTGCAAATACCGGTCCGGAAGTGATGAAGTCAACCAATTCGTTAAAGAATGGCTTCTCTTTATGTTCTTCATAATGTTTTTCAGCCAATTCACGTGGAACATTCATTAATTTAGCTCCGCGCAATACAAATCCACGACGTTCAAAACGGTCGATAATATCTCCGATTACTTGGCGTTTTACACCATCAGGTTTTACCATAAGAAATGTTTTTTCAATTGCCATGTCCTAACAACTCCTTAATTCTCCAAAATAAGGTTTTTGCTCACCGCTAAATATTAACAAATTCAAGCTCAACCTTCAACTATCAATATGGGGTGGGGAATAAATTTTTAAAATTTGCGTTTTCCAATAAATAATGCGATTTCTTTCAGTTTTTTCTTTGCCGGATTATCAGGCAAATTCTCAACTTCTTTCATCGCTTTTTTCAAATAGCGGTCGCTTATTTCCAGCGCTTTTTTGATGGAATCCGATTTGCGGACGATTTGAAGCATTTCCAGCCGTTCCGCTTCCGTGACCTCCCCTTTGGAAGCCCGCTCAATAAATCGGGTGATTTTCGGATGATCTTTCATAAGCAAAATCGGCAACGTAATGTTTCCTTGCAATAAATCGCTGCCTGCCGGTTTGCCCAGCTGCTTATCCGTCGATATGAAATCCAGCACGTCATCCACGATCTGATAACTCATGCCGACATAATAGCCGAATCTTTTTAATCGCTGTGTATTCAAAGGATCCACATTTGCGACAACCGCTCCCACTTCACAGCTCGATTCTATGAGGATGGCGGTTTTTCGTTTAATGCGGCGGAAATAGTCCTTCAAATTTTGGTTCGTACGATATTTATCTTCAATTTGGATAATTTCTCCATTGCATATTTCCACCATTGTTCTGGCCAGTATTTGATGCGCCTTCGGGTCTTCGATATGGGATACATATTGGATGGCCCGTCCAAAAATAAAGTTTCCCGTGAGCATTGCGACCCGGTTATTCCACTGGGAACGGACGGTTGGACGCCCCCGTCTCATGTCGGAATGGTCAATGACATCATCGTGAACAAGGGAACCCATATGGATCAATTCAAGAGGCACAGCAGCGTACTTCATTCGTTCAATATTATATTGACCAAATTTTGCACTCATTAAAACAAAAAGTGGGCGAATTCTTTTACCGCCCGCACGTAATAGATGGAGAGAGGCGTCGTTTAATACATGCGACGTTGAGTTGAGAGCTTTTTCCAATTCTGCTTCGATGATATCTATATCCGGTTTGAAATCGGAATAGAGCATTTTTAATTTCATCTTTTCCACTCGTTAACCTCTCCCTAAATTCCTTTTTTGTATCCCATGTGCATTGCTGCCGCACCACCGCTATAGCTTTTATATGTGACATTGACAAATCCGGCTTCTTTAAACATTTGGGCCAGTTTTTTCATGCCAGGGAAAGCGCTCGCAGATTCTTGCAGCCACGAATATTCTTCATAACTCTTCGCAAAAATTTTTCCGAATAGCGGCATGATGTATCGAAAATAGAAACGGAACAATTGTTTATAAACCGGAATTTCCGGCTGTGATGTATCCAAACAAACGACCATTCCGCCAGGCTTTAATACGCGATGCATCTCTCTTAATACTTGCATATAATCCGGAACATTCCGTAATCCGAATCCAATCGTAACATAGTCGAAAGTATTATCTTCGAATGGGAGTTCCATCGCATTGCCATGGATCAGCTCCACTTGAGGATAAGGTTTCACCTTTTCCTCTCCAATTTTCAACATATTTTTACTAAAATCGAGTCCTATTACAACGCCGCTTTCCCCTGTCGCCTTTGCCAGCGCAATCGTCCAATCGGCTGTACCGCAACATACATCCAGACATTTCGAACCTGGCTTGACTTTCATTCGTTTCATAATATCTTTACGCCATCTGACATGAAGATTGAAACTGATCACCGAATTCATTTTATCGTAATTTTGATAAATTTTTTCAAAGACTTCATGGACACGTTGCTCTTTGGATTTTGCCATTTTTTTCATTACCTTTCTTAACTCTCTCTAATCAACCGTTCTGCAATGTATTGTTTCAATTCAGCTTTCATAGAAGAGGTACGTAACAATTCTCGCAATTGGTCAACAAGCACTTCGATTCTATGTTGAAGATACTTTTCGAAATTTAAAGAATCATCAGGTCCAACGCTTTCCTTCATTTTTTGTAAAAAACGTGAGCTATTACCTTTTCTATAGTTTAATAGTTCATTTTGCAATCGAAGAATCAATAAATTGTTCTGCATAATCTTTGAATATTGATTGAAATTGTATATTTGGTAAAACCTGTTAATACATTCTGATTCGATCACAGATAAGCTGTCAAACCAATCGTCGATGGCATAATTGGTCGGTTCATATACCCGCACTTCATGTTCCGATCTGATTATAACGCTTTCAGAAAGTTGACGGATTAATGAAATATTACCGGATTTAGCTAAGATTTCATAATAACGACCACTGTAATAATCGCCAGAAAGCACTGTCAGCTGCTGCTGTTTCGTTGTTGCATCATACTCGTCGACAAGATTATGTTTTGCAAGGGATGCCTGTACTATACCAACCGTAATCACCCCTTGATATATGTCATCATCCCAAGCTTCCCCATCAAAAAACGGCAACAGCAAGTAAAATAATTGATTTTCATCCACCAATGGATTCCCAGTATATTTCACCAATGTTTTATGTTCCACATTTCGATATATATCATTTTTCAATTGTTCAATATGCTTTTCAATGTATGATATATCCATAGGTATTACTCCATTCCACATTCAGGCACTGTCTCCTGCACTTATTACAGTCGTCATACAAAACTGGTTACTTTTTTGATTGGCTTTCAATGATGCCGTGGGCTGTATAAATTTTCGCCTTTCCCCGTATCTTCATGGCGGAAGTATGTTCAGTAAATTGAGCGATCATTACTTCCCCGGCATCCAATTTTTCGGAATGATGAAATTTTGTATCTTCACCACGGGTTAAACCAATTACATGTACGCCATCTTCTTCGGCTTCAATTACGACATAATCGGATTGGTTCATACTTCTCCCTCACATCTCTTTTTCTTTGTTATCATAACATAAACTGGTATGTTAATTAAGACATTTGAATAAATGAAATTACTTCTTGGCGTTTTACAGCATCTTCTTCATAAATTCCCCTTGCGCAAGAAGTGACCGTTTTTGTCCCGGGTTTTTTTAATCCCCTCATCGTCATGCACATATGCTCCGCTTCAATCATGACAAAAACGCCCAGGGGCTCCAATTTTTCCATTAAAATATCCGCAATGGTCGTTGTAATCCGTTCTTGCAATTGAGGTCGATGACTGACCGATTCCACCAATCGTCCTATTTTACTTAAACCTGCCACCCGTCCTTGTTGGGGTATGTATGCAACATGAGCTTTTCCGTAAAATGGAACTAAATGATGTTCACACATTGAATAAAATGGAATATCTTTTACAAGAACAAGTTCATCGTGATTTTCATGAAAGACCGTTTCAAACAGACTTCTCGGATCCTCATTCAAACCTTTGAACATTTCTTCATACATTTTTGAAACCCGTTTGGGCGTATCAATGAGTCCTTCACGATTAACGTCTTCTCCTACGGCCTCCAGAATCATTTTTACAGCTTCTTCTATTTTTTTTAAATCAACATTCGACATAAATGTTCCTCCTAAATCGACAAAACACAACACTGTCAAATTGAATCGTAGCACATACAGACGTGAATCGCAAAAGGCTTTTATAAAATTTGAATTTTTTGATGAGTTTTCTTGATCCGGATGTTAAAATTGATTTATCGTTTATTAATATTATAATTAATATGTAAAAAGAGCAGTCATCATATTCATGACGACTGCTCTATGTAATTTTAAAGAAGCTTTTTATTTTACAGCTTCTTTAAGTGCTTTACCTGGTTTGAAAGCTGGAACTTTGCTTGCAGCGATTTCAATTTCTTCTCCTGTTTGTGGATTACGTCCTTTACGTGCAGCACGTTCACGAACTTCGAAGTTTCCAAAACCGATTAATTGCACTTTGTCACCCTTTGCAAGAGTGTCTTGAATTATATCGAATACTGCATCTACTGCTTTAGAAGCATCTTTCTTGGAAAGACCCGCAGCTTCAGCAACAGAGTTCACTAATTCTGTTTTATTCATGCTATTCACCTCCTCTCAAAGGGTTAGAAAAGCTAAATCATGTAAAAAGAGTAACATATTGAAATACGCGGTGCAACTGTATTTATGCATGTTTGTCCAAGAAAAGTTGTATTTTTTTAAACATTAGACAACGAAAAGGACTTTTCGTCTACTTGACAAAAAGTCCTATATAACATTCCATTATTTTTATTATTTCACATTTTTTAAATAATAAACGTGATGAGTCCTTTTTCTCCTTCATTCACCATTCTTTCAATTGTTTGGCGCATTCTCTTCTTCGCGCTTGGCGGAACAGCATTCATCTTATAACGGATGCTTTCCGTCAACACTTCATGAAGGGGCGTGCCAAATAATGGAGTTTGCCATAATGCTTCGCGATCGTGCTTATAAGCATATTGCAGATCTTTTAGAAGCTGCTGGCTATGGAACTCCGATCCAATCAAAGGCGAGAATTCAGACTCCATATCGACGCGGATAATGTGGTATGAAGGGGCTTTCGCCTTCATCCGGACGCCGTAGAAATTATTTTGTTTGATAATTTCCGGCTCGCTCGGTTCAAACTCTTCCATTGTCGGAAGCGTTACGCCATAACCATTCACCGTCGCTTCTTCAATCGCCTCGCGGAAGCGTTTTTGGGCTTTTTTCGCCTCCTGCGCCTCTTTGATGAAGAGCAGCCAATCTTTTTTCGTGTCGATCGGTGCATCCAAAAATTCATTGCATACCGCTTTGTAAATTTCCGGTTTCAATGTAATGCGCACCGTAGCCACACCGATTCCGGCATCGACTTTTTCGATATCGCAACTTTCGATAAAATCGATGTCCCTTAATTCTTCCACCGCTTTATGAACATCCCGGATTTTTGTGACAGAATTAAGGACGTTTCCAACCGCATCCGAAAGTGTCGCATTGACATGATGGGAAGGTTCTAAAACGTCCAGCCAATCAGGCTTTTCCACTTCAATATCTTCCACAGGGAATTCATACAATGCTTCTTCGAGAATATATTCCATGTCATTGATCGACATTTGATCTATGGATGTGGCAATGACCGGCACATTGTATTTGGCGATCAATTCATTGCGCAATCTTTGCGTATTTTGGTTGTTCGGATATTGGCTGTTTAAAATGATGACAAATGGTTTACCGATTTCCTGCAGTTGTTCAACAATTTGTTCTTCCGCCACTTGCGCAGCTTCCCGGGCAATACCGTTCACTGTACCGTCTGTTGTTACAACTACCCCGATGTTGGCATGATCCCGAATCACCTTATCGGTTCCGATGCGTGCCGCTTCCTGGAACGGAATGGCTTCCGTATTCCACGGGGTGTGTACATATTTTGGACCGTTTTCATCTTCATACCCTTTTACCCCATCAATGACATAACCCACACAATCAGCAAAACGGATGCGGAAAGGTATATCATTTTCCCCAATACAAATTTCCGTTCCATGGGCAGGAACAAATTTCGGTTCCGCCGTCATAATGACAGGACCGGGTGAGCTTTGGGGCAGCTCGTCCAGCGCTCTTTTCCGCTCTTCTTCATCAACGATGTTCGGAAGCACAATGGACTCCATCATTCTTTTCACAAATGTGGATTTTCCAACTCTCACAGGCCCTACAACACCAATATATACATCGCCATTTGTTCTTTCCGCTATTTGTTGAAATATTTGTTCCCCTATTGTAGCTCCTCCTTTACGTACTTCAATCTATGAATTATATATCTAAAATATGAAAAACCTTGCACGAAAAGTCGTACAAGGCTAAAATTTTTTATTTTTTTGTTGGATCATACATAAAGACCGGTTCATTGTCCTCGTTTACCGTGTAAGGCAACGAATAGGCCGGCACAACAGGATAAGCTTCCACCAGGTACATACGGATATCTTCGCCCGGTTTTGGTTTGATGTCATGTTCTTTTAGGAATTGAGCCAAATCGATGGAATAATCCACATAGGCTTTACCTTCCGTAGATGCGACCAATGGCAAGTGGTTGTTCGAGTAAGGGCTCGGAACCGTCAGTTCTTTCGTATACCCCAATTTTTTGTAATCTATCGAATATACGTAGTCGGCAATTTGCTCTTTATACATCATGTATTTGGATGAGAGAAGACGCAGGTTCAGTTCTCTCAACGTCTCTGCAGACCGCAAATCTACCAATTTCACAGTAGGATTGTTTTCCGGATCCCAGATAATATATTGGAAAATGCCGCCTTTTTCATAAGAATTCCCAGGAACATTCGCCAAATATTTTGGCACCAGTTTGGAAAAATCGATCGGATATTTGATAAAGATATCTGTATCCATCTCTTTGTTTTTTATCGGCAATACGCCGGTTTCCGCTTTATATTGATCGACGGCATTCTGCACCGCAATAAGCTGGGCTTCGTCAGGGATTTGATTTTCCACCCGCTCTTCCTGAGGAAACAAACATCCGGATAATAAAAAGGATGTTAATAGCAACATTACCAAGAATATGGGTTTATTTTTCATCGATTTTCACTCCTGAGATTATGATGGCCATGTGAAGATTACTAAAACCATTAATAATGTTCCAATTAAAAAGATGATAAAAGCGATGATTCGAATGAAAAAGGACAAGATCTCGTTTTTTACCCATTTGCGGGCTGCACTTAACATGAGAATGGAAATGATCATTGCCAGGATGGAATAAAAGGAAACCCACATGACGTCCATCGGGTGCATGTTCGCCAAAGGACCACGGGCCGCACCGAGCACCAGTTCATTTACATCCATCAGAAACAAGGGATTATTCATTGCGATTCCACCTTTCAAGAAGCAATATGTACACGCAGACACGTACATGCGTTCGTATATAATTCATATGAACGGGTACACTACTCAAACAATTTGAGGTGAATGGTACCCGCCCATAGGTTATCTGTTTTATTGCAAATAATCAATTTCTCTTTTCTTTAAACGGTGCATCAATTCATCTACCGCATCTTTCGGATCCTTGTTTTCAAACAACACTTGATAAAGTGCCGTTGTAATCGGCATGGAAACATCATATTTTTGCGCAAGTTGATAAGCGGCCTTTGTTGTGCGTACCCCTTCGACGACCATGCCCATGTTCTCCAGCACTTCATCCAGTTTCATTCCCTTGCCCAGCATGTTCCCGGCTTTCCAGTTGCGGGAATGGACGCTTGTACAAGTGACTATCAAGTCGCCCATGCCAGTCAATCCGGCAAAGGTGAAAGGATTGCCTCCCATTCGCACGCCTAAACGGGCTATTTCCGCAAGGCCGCGGGTAATTAATGCCGCTTTCGCATTATCCCCATAGTTCAGGCCATCCGAAATCCCTGCCGCCAATGCGATGACGTTTTTCAGCGCTCCGCCGAGCTCCACACCGATGACATCCGTATTTGTGTAGACACGGAAATAATGATTCATAAACAAATCCTGTATTTTTTCGGCGGAACGGAGATTGGCGCATGCCGCCGTAATGGTTGTCGGATGATGCAACACCACTTCTTCCGCATGACTGGGGCCGGAGAGCACCACAATATCTTCGACAACACGGGGATCGAGAGTCTCTTCCAAAATTTCAGAAATGCGCTTAAGCGTATCCGGCTCAATCCCTTTTGACACATGCACAATCAACACTTTTTTGTCCAAATAATTCATGACTTGTCCGGCCACTTCACGGATTGCCTTTGTCGGCACGGCAAAAACAAGGATCTCTCCGTGTTCCACCGCTGATTTTATGTCGCTTGTTGCCGTCAGTTTTTCCGGCAGCTGAATATTCGGCAGATATTTTTCGTTTGTATGCCGCTCGTTGATTTCATTCGCTTGATCCTCGCGATGGCTCCAAATCAACGTATCGTGGCTATTTTCCGTTAAAACCATAGCTAAAGCGGTTCCCCAAGAACCGGCTCCCAATACTGTCACTTTTTTCATCAATATCCCCCACTATTTTACTCACGGGCCCGTGGTATGATACGAATCGGTGTTCCCTCAAAATCAAAGGTTTCACGAATTCGGTTTTCCAAAAATCGAAGGTAAGAAAAATGCATGAGTTCCGGATCGTTGACAAAAGTTACAAATGTTGGCGGCTTCACGGAAACTTGCGTTGTGTAATAAATGCGCAAACGTTTTCCTTTCTCGGTAGGCGCAGGATTTCTTGCAATCGCATCTTCAATGACATCGTTCAAAATGGATGATTGGATGCGCATAGCATGATTCTCACTGACCCGTTTCACCAACGGCAATATTTGATTGAGCCGCTGCTTTGTTTTGGCGGAAACAAAGACGATCGGCGCATAGTCCAAAAATAAGAACTGATCCCGAATGGTTTGGGTATATTCATTCATGGTCTTTTCATTTTTCTCGATGGCATCCCATTTATTGACAACGATGATGATACCTTTTCCCGCTTCATGGGCATACCCTGCAATTTTCTTATCCTGTTCCTGGATCCCTTCTTCCGCATTTAACACAACAAGCACCACGTCGGAACGTTCGATTGCTCTTAATGCCCTCAACACGGAATATTTTTCGGTGCTCTCATACACCTTGCCTTTTTTCCGCATTCCTGCCGTATCGATGATGACATAGTCTTGTCCATCATACGTATAAGGTGTATCGACTGCATCCCGGGTTGTACCGGCAATATCGCTTACAATCACTCTTTCTTCGCCTAAAATGGCGTTGACGAGCGAAGATTTCCCTACGTTCGGTCTTCCAATCAGTGAAAACTTAATGACATCATCCGCATAGTCATCTTCATACTCTTTCGGAAAATGCTTCGCACACTCATCCAATAAATCCCCAATTCCAAGTCCATGGGAACCGGAGATTGGAATCGGATCGCCGAATCCTAAGGAATAGAAATCATAAATCAATTCCCGCATATCCGGATTGTCGATTTTGTTTACGGCAAGAACGACCGGTTTATTCGTTTTATACAGCATTTTCGCTACTTGCTCATCCTGCAAAGTAACCCCTTCCCGGCCGTTTGTCATAAAGATGATGACATCGGCCTCTTCCATGGCAATCTGGGCTTGGGCGCGTATATGCTCCAATAGAGGTTCATCGCCCAAATCGATTCCCCCTGTATCAATAATGTTGAATTCATGATTCAACCATTCTGCCGAACTGTAGATGCGATCACGGGTTACTCCAGGAACATCTTCCACAATGGAAATTCTTTCCCCCACTATCCGATTAAAGATGGTGGATTTTCCTACATTTGGACGACCTACGATGGCGATTACTGGTTTTGTCATCTGTCCTTCATCCTTCCAAATTCTTATCTTCTGTATTATACACGAAATCTCATGGTTTATCATATTTTGACATATATGGACATAAAAAAAGCGCACTCCTAAAAGCACGCATTTTTTTATGATGATGATTATTGTTCTTTCAGTTTTTTCAATTGATCACCAATAACGTCGCTGATGGAGAATCCCGTCGCCTCCTCAGGCAATTGATAATCAAATTCCTCTTGTTCCTTAGGGGTTTCTTCAAGCGCTTTGATGCTTAGAGATAAACGTTTTTCCTGCTCGTTCACATCCAGCACTTTCACTTGAACTTCTTGGCCTTCTTTCAATACTTCGTGTGGCGTATTGATATGTTTCTGAGAAATTTGTGAGATGTGGACTAATCCTTCAACCCCCGGGAACACTTCAACAAAGGCACCGAAAGATACCAAACGTTTCACCGTGCCTGTCAACACTTGGCCTTTTGAAACGCGTCCGCTGATGTTTTCCCATGGTCCAGGCAATGTATCTTTGATGGACAAGGAAATTCTTTCATTGGCAGGATCTACGGACAATACTTTCACTTTCACTTCTTGCCCTTCTTGAAGAACGGTACTGATATCTTCCACATGTTCGTGGGCGACTTGTGAAATGTGAACAAGTCCATCCACTCCGCCGATATCGACGAAAGCGCCGAATGGAGCCAAACGTTGAACTTTTCCTGTTAAAATGTCTCCCGCTTTTAAACTTTCCAGCAATTGTTTCTTTTTATTCGCTTTTTCTTCTTCCACCACCGCACGATGGGATAAAATTAAGCGTCCTTTTTCTTTATCCAATTCCGTAATTTTGAATTTCAATGTTTTTCCTTTGTATCCTTCAAAGTCTTCAACGAAATAATCTTCCACCAAAGATGCCGGTACAAAACCGCGTACTCCCAAATCAACGACTAAACCGCCTTTGACCACATCTTTTACTTCCGCTTCAAAAACTTCCCCTTTTTTATAAAGTTCTTCTAATTTATCCCAAGCTTTTAAAGCATCTACTTTGCGTTTGGAAAGTACAAAGTTTTCATCTTCAATTTTCGTGATCATTAATTCCAGCTCATCACCGACAGATACCACGTCGGATGCTTTTTCCACATGCAAGCTGGACAGTTCGCTGATTGGCACAATCCCATCAAATGGCGCCCCTTCTATTGTAACAGTCACCGCCTTATCTTCTACTTTGGCAGCAACTCCTTTTACAATGTCTCCTTCATGGAATTCTCGGCCAACTTCTAAGTTCATTTCCTCGGACATATGTAACCCTCCTTCGCATCTTACAATATCTATTTTATTAGAAATTCAATTTAAACACAAAATTTTTTCCTTATAGTTAAAATATTTCCTTTTTTATGAATAAAATACGCAAAAAGATTCACTGATTATGCCATCTTTTCTTTTGCCATACGCAAGATTTCTTCAGCCACTTCTTCGATGGACAAGTGGGTCGTATCCAAAAAGATGGCATCTTCCGCTTGTACCAACGGAGAGATTTCCCGTTCCATGTCCTGCTGATCGCGCAGGGCGATTTCTTCCTTCAGCTTTTCAAAGTCGGATGGGATGCCTCTTTTTTCATTATCTAGCAGTCTGCGTTTCGCCCTTTCCTCAACAGATGCGGACATGAAGATTTTCAACTCCGCATCTTTTAAGACATGGGTTCCGATATCTCGTCCATCCATGACAACCGCCCCGTCTTTGGCCAGCTGTTTTTGTTTTGCGACAAGAATTTCGCGAACTTTCCCGAGGGCAGCCACTTGCGGAACATTTGCGGTGACCTCGTTGGAACGGATTTTTTTTGTGACATCTTCTCCATCGACAAATACAAGTTGTCCATTAGGGGACGGCTTCAATTCAATTTCTGTTCTCAATAACATTTCTTCAAGATTTTTTTCATCATCTAATTTTATGTTTTCTTTTAGCGCTTTATACGTTACGGCGCGATACATCGCTCCAGTATCAATGTAAGTGAAGCCCAATTGTTCAGCCACGATTTTGGCTATGGTGCTTTTTCCTGCGCCTGCAGGGCCATCAATCGCAATTTGAATATTTTTTTTCATGTCCAATCCTACTTTCCTCCAACATTGTTGTTAAAATGTTTGCTGATTATTTTTCCATAAAAAAGCCCTCCAATAAAATGAGCTTATTGGAGGTTTGACATCTCCTTCATGATCAACACTTGCCGTTCGAAGCAGAACCGAAGAATCAATTGTTGATCGATTTCATCGATATTGATGAATTGGAAAGATGCAAGCTGTTCATCATTGTTTTTAAATATTTGAACCACTTTCGCATCCGTCTGAATATATTGTATCTCACCATTTTTAAATGGTAAAACAATTGTTAATGTGACCGTATTTCCTTCTGCGAATGGCGGAACAGATTGCAGTTTTACAGCAATTCCACCGGCGCTGATATCCTTTGTTACGTATGGATGAAATTGACCGTTGTATTCTACTGAAACGTCCACTGAAGTTCTGACCCGGACAAATCTCCTTCTTTCAATCTTTTTGATTTCCTTTCTGGGAGGGCATGAAAGTAAAATCGTAGGCAACTGGTCCATTTTTTCGCCGATCACTTTCGTCGGAAATGTGTAGATGACTTTATCTTCGCCTTGAAATAATGCACGATAATCAGTGTTCTTCCTTAAGCAGCAGGTTTTATTCGTCTGCATTCCCACCGGTTGAGATACATAAAGCACATTGTCTTGTCTGTCCACCACTTTGCATTTGACACTTTCAACCGTTTCCGATGAATTGGATTCCAATGTAATAAACATCCCCATTTTAATTTCCATTTTGACCCGCCTCGCACAATAATTGTATTTATATTATTGCACGAAAGAATCGGAATTTCTAGAGTGTTTAAATAATTATGGCAATTGCTCCACTTTGAGGACATCATGGTTTTCCGTATCTACAACAACCCGGTACGTTTGATTGATGTCATCTTCAAAACGGGCAATCACTTCATAGCATAATCTTAACTGATACGCTTCGTTTTCCGTATAAATGAATCGTTCTTCCTCCACCACTGTATTTGGGCGGAAAAATTTCTTCCAGTCAATCGGAACTACCGGCTGATTGTCATTGATGTTTTCTCTTTGTACATATTCCATTGCATTCAAACCTAACAGCTCTCCACTGTCCTTCGATACTTTCAACTGTATACCGTCCGGATATACCAGGGCATTGTGTTTTCCTGCCACCCGCGCAAGATGGACATGCCAAGCTTCATGGTTTTCCCGCATTTCGATAATCTCCAAATCATCATAACCGGCCCGTTCAATAAATTGTTTTGTCAATTCCTTCACTTTTTCCTGTGTAATATTCCGGTCCGGCTGTACCGGGCGTTCGGATAAGAAGGATATCAAATGGCCGCCTTTGACTGTAATATCCGCATATCCTACCCTGCTTCCTTTGACAAATTGAATATGGTAAAAGGGATATGGCGCATCTTCTTTGCTCTTTGAAACGGTATATGTCGCATCTTTGATCCCCGGCACAAGCTTTTCTAAAACTTGAATGGCTTCATCCTTCGTGATTTCACGATCTCGTATGTGTTTCAAATCCCGTTTCTTCAACCAATCGGATTCGCTGGTTGTTAACGGGAAATCCTTTTCCGAATATGTTTTCAAGTTTGAAGCCAGATTTTTAAAAGGCGATTCTTCCAGATCGGTTTTCGCCACTTGCTTCCATTTTTCAAAATCACCGTCATTTTCATAAAAATGGGCTGTTGCAAGGGACCATTCATTTGTCAATTGTTCCAAATTGTTATGAACCACCGTCATCTTCTTTTGCCAAGATTCGTAATCGCCGTTGGTTGAAGCTCTTTTTGCTTCATCCCCGATTTTTCCGATATAACGGAGCCATTGATTCGCTACATCCGGATTCAACGGCAAATTACTGATGGATGTACGCAATTCATTGCTTGTCCGCCAAATGTTGTCCAATTCGTTTTGTAATGCTTTTTCATCCTGGAATAGCAGTGATTGTGCCACGGAACGCTGCAAATAGGATAATTTTTCGCTGGCATTGGATAAAGAATTGGTGTATTGCGCGTGAATTTCTTTTTTCAATTGTTGATTGTCTGAACGGACATCATAAGCATACAGCCCTAATGCCAACACAGCAATGGAAAGTAGGTATACTAGACTTTTCATATTGTCGCTCCTTTAATAGCAGAAAATATGTTGACCGATTTGTTTAATTTGAGGTCTTGACCAAATCCATTTGCTTGTCGCTGTATTCGGATTGAAATAATATAGTGCATTTTCCGATGGATCCCATCCACTCATGGCATCAAGAACTGCCTGTTTCGCCCTTTCATTCGGCGTCAACCAAATTTGTCCATCTGCCACGGCTGTAAATGCACCTGGTTGGAAAATGATTTCCGAAATCGTATTAGGGAAATCAGGCGACTCAAGCCGGTTTAAAATGACTGCCGCCACTGCCACTTGTCCTTCATAAGGTTCCCCCCTCGCTTCTCCATAAACAGCGTTCGCCATCAGCTGCAAATCTTGCTCCGTAAATTTGGATGGCAACTGGTAGCTTTTGCTTCCCGACGAACCAGCTTTCCCTTTTTTCACTTGTTGATCAAGAGGAATACCTCCATAATAAGTAAACTCTCTTCCCGCGTTAATTTGCGCATGCACCCATTCCCGGTCAAAATCGCTGTTGTTCGCAAGCACCCTTTTTGTTTCCGCGCCGGCAATCCCATCCACTTTCAAGCCATAGCTTTCCTGGAAGTTTCGCAATGCCCAGTAAGTGCCGTATCCGAACTTTCCATCAATTTTTCCATGATAGAACCCCAAATATTGCAGTCGTGCTTGCAATTCGATCACATCGTCGCCAAAGGCACCCCGTTCAATGACCTGATTCGAAAAGGCGAAAGATTCTTCCGGCTTGATGAGCGTAATCGTGCCGGTTGCCGCAACCAGATACAGCAATGCAATCAATATATTTCTGAACATCTCCTTCACTCCTTTTTTCATAGCATGTTAACTTTGGAACCAATTATGCACTGATCAACGAAAAAATGGTCGAATCTCCAAGCGAAACGACCATTCAGCCATTATTATGTTCAATGAACAAATTTTTATTGTTGATTTCGTAAAATAAAAAAATGGCCCAAAAGGAGTTGTTCCTTTCAGACCATGACTAAATCTTATTTTGTTCCACAAGATGTTTGATTAAATGCTCATGTGCCAATTTCACTTTCCTTAAAGCAAACCACCATAAAAAAAGCATGAATGGGGCCATCAAATAAAGCCAATAATCTTCAAACATTAAAATAGAATTATAGATGAAATGCAAAAATAATGGAGCCGCAATGGAAAGAGCCAAATATTCCTTCGAACGGTCATTCTTTGTAAATTTGCTTTTTCCGAAATAATAGCCCATCACCACACCGAATAAAGCATGGCTTGAAACTGGCAATAATGCGCGCATAAAGGCGGTATCAATGCCAAATGTCAACAAATAAAGAATATTCTCCAGTGTAGCAAACCCTAAAGAAGCAGCTGCTCCATACAGAATTCCATCATATGGATCGTCAAATTCCACATGGCGATAAATAAAGGCAAAAATAATGAACCACTTGAAAAATTCTTCCAATGCGCTCGAGAATAGGACATCGAGGAGAAAAGAATTTGTAATGATTTCTTCTTCCTGCATGACATACTGAATGAACATGATTGGAAAAGTGATCAATAATCCGAAAATGAATGTTCGGAGAAGTGTTTTTCGGGGTTCGGTCGCCATTTGATTTCGCAAGTAAAAATAGCTGAATAACGCACATCCTGGAGCAATCGCTGCAGAGAGTAGAATAAACAATATCGACGCTCCCTTCCTTATTAATAATATTTTATAGTATTACTCTAGGTTTTTAAAGGTTGGGAACTGAATTTTTCCGGCAATAAAAAAAGCGGCGCTGTATATGTCGCCAACCTTGCTGGAGCAATGTCGAAGAAATATAACCATATTAAAGCGGGCTGTCCCGAACATTTTATACTTTCAGGACAGCCCTTTTCCGTAATGTCTTCCTTTAGTTGCTTTGTTTCATTTCAATGGCTTTTGCAATAAACGCCCCATGGAATTTTCCATTTTCAATGAAAATTTCGTTGGCATTGTTGCCGGCAGCGAGAACTCCTGCAATGAACAAATTCTCCACATTGGATTCCATTGTTTCAGGGTCATATGTAGGACGTCCGGTTTCATCATCAATGGTTACACCCATTTTCCGGATGAAATCATGATCCGGATGATAGCCGGTCATGGCGAACACAAAATCATTTTTGATGACTTCTTCTTTGCCGTCGATATCCAGTACAACTTCCTTCTCCCGAATCTCTTTCACCATTGTGTTGAAATGCATCACCACTTCGCCATTTCGGATGAGGGATTGGAATTCCGGCAAAATCCATGGCTTGATGCTCGGAGAATAATCACTGCCGCGGTATGCAACGGTTACACGGGCACCTGCCTTATGCAATTCCAACGTCGCATCGACCGCTGAGTTTTTCCCTCCGACGACCAACACATCCGTATCAAAGAAAGGATGGGCTTCTTTAAAATAATGGAAAACCTTTGGCAAATCTTCTCCGGGTACGTTCATATAGTTCGGATGATCATAATAACCGGTTGCCAAAATGACATAAGGTGTTTCATATTGGGCCTTATCGGAAGTCACAATAAAGAATCCGTCCGGACGTTTTTCCACAGAAAGCACTTTTTCGAAGCGGTTTACATGAATGTTTTTCAGTTTCACCACTTCACGATAATAAACAAGGGCCTGATTTCTGCTTGGTTTCCGTTGTTCCACTATAAACGGAACATCGCCAATGGCCAATTTTTCGCTTGTGGAGAAAAAAGTTTGGTGAGTTGGATAATGATAGAGGGCGTTTACCACATTCCCTTTTTCTATAACAATTGGTTTCAACCCGATATTTTGGAGTTCAATCGCTGCCGATAAACCACATGGGCCTCCTCCAACAATAATTGCATCTGCTTTTTGCATTTGTTCACAACTCCTTAATTTGACAAACTACTACCTTATTATAACGCGGAATTTCAACCCTTTGGTCAGAATGTGCGCCGAAAGTTTAAGTCAATTATGTGACATTCGGGTTTTGCCCCTAAACGTAAAGGGAACATCGTCGTCCCATAGCCGTTGCTGATGAGGGTATACTTGCCTTCATCGTCGGAAAAAGCGCCTTGCGGGTAAATTCCGAAAGGGCCCAACCGAATTTGGCCACCATGAAAATGTCCAGCCAGATAAATGTCCGCATGATAGTTTCCGATTTTAGAAAACAGGATCGGATTATGGGATACAAATATGACCGTATCTTGCGGGTCACACTTTTCGAAAGCTTTTTCAGGACTGGCTTTGCGTGAAGAAACATCATCCACCGCGCTCAACCAGCATCTGTTCACCATATTCGGCAGCAGTATCGCATCATTCTCAACAATTTTTACACCCGTCTCTTGAAAAATTCCCCTCAAACGCTCTTCGCCCACTTCCCGATCGTTGTTCCCCCAAACAAAATAAACAGGTCCCAATGTTTGCAGAAGCCGGAGATTTTGATAAATTTTCGAAATCGGTGTCCTTTTGTCGGCCAAATCCCCGCCAATGATCACCGCATTGATTGGTTCTTTTATGTTTCGTATCATTTTATCGCTGATTAAGCGGGTATGAATATCCGAAATAAAAAAAATCGAATATTTCTCCTCTTCCCCTGTTAAATTGATTTCATGGTGTACAACATTATTTTCAAACGCTTCTTTTACCATAAATGCAAGCAAGCATGAACAGGAGATCAGGACAGCTGTCAACCCAAACATGTACAAGTACCCCTCCCGGTAAAACAAAAAGACGTGGTAAATTCACCATCGTCTTTTCAACAGTAATGTATAATATTTTAACGGATTTTATTCAAATGATAAAACCTTTTCTTTTATTCGGGAATGACAAGCGACTGTCCCGGTGTAATCACATCGGAAGATAAATGATTGGCATTTTTTATTTTTTCGACACCGCTGATCGGATCATTGTAGTATTGCTTGGCAATTCGGAATAATGTTTCATTCGCACTGACAGTATGTATTTTTACTTTTTTCTCTTCAGAAGCAGGCTTTTGCTGTTCTGTATTATTTTCATTTTTCTTAACATCTTTATCATCCGCTGATTTCTCAGGAGCATCGGTTTTTGTTTCCTTCTCTGGCGTTTTTGGTTTGGAATCCGCTTGTTCCTCTTTTTTTGCAGCTTCAGAAGAAGAATCTTCCTTTTTAATTACGTCACTTTTATTTTCTTTCTCTTTGGCGGAAACTTCATTATTTCTTTGCACTTCAACCAGATTCTCATCTTTATCGACAGAAACCTCTTCATCGTTTGGATCCCAAAAACCCCATACATAAATTAATATCGCCAGTGGAATCCCGATCATAATAAGGGTCAAAGTTGTCAGTAATGGCGTTTCTTTCGATTTTTTCTTTCTTTTTTGGCGGCGTTCGCTGCGACTTAATCTTGTTTTTCCATCTTCTATCTCAATCGATTGTCGATGTTCCTCTATCTTTTTTCGATAATCTTTTCCACTCATACAGCACCTCCATTACTTCTGATTTCATTATGACGAAAATGATAAAAAAAGTAAATGAGAGGAAATTTCTATTTTCAAAGAAAAATGTCGTAAAGGAGGAAATTTTAACATTTTCAGTCAGTTCCTAGCAGAATTTGTCGCAGCCGCATCTGCCACGTGGAAGGTGCTGTTGCCGCCTTCGTATCCTGTCTTGGAAGAAGGAATTGCTGATAATCGATGCCGCAATGTTCACAACAATGCTCCGGTTTATCTTTTAATGTTTGCCCAAAATATTCCACAAGTTGTTCCCGGATGCACCGATCGCTTTTCACAATACGCAGCATCTCATCCACCGATCTGTACTTCTCGTTCATCATTTTCCTGAAAATCGATTTAACTTCTTCCAACGGATAGAGGCCCATCCAATAGTGCAGCACACGGAAGGTGGTTTCAGAAATGAATCCATCTTGAATCATTTCTTTTGGATCCACTTTTCGATTTCTATATTCTTCATACAGCTCCATTTGGGTTTCACTTGGCAAGTCTTCCCCTGCAATAAACCGCGCGACTTCTTCATCCCCTTTACTGTACAACAGAATGGCAATGGCATCTTTTCCATCGCGCCCGGCTCTCCCCACTTCTTGCATATAATCGGCCACATTGGATGGCATTGTATCATGTATGATTTGACGCACATTTTCTTTATGGACCCCCATGCCGAAAGCATTCGTCGCAACAATCCAATCCAATGCTCCTTCAATAAATTGCTGTTGGATAAATTGCCGGTCTTCCGCCTCTTTCCCCCCATGATAGGAAGAAACGGAAATGCCAAGCTGCAATAATTGTGCCGCAATTTCGTCCGTCCTTTTTCTGGACCGGGTATAAATGATGCCTGGGCCCTCTGTCTGCGTCACATGGTCAAGGAGCCATTCCATTTTTTCTTCTCTCGTTTGGAATACTTTTTTCCCAAAACGGATATTGGGACGATCCACCGAATGAATATATTCAAAAGGATCCCTCATCTTTAAAAAACGGCGTATGTCTTCCAGCACTTTTTCCGTCGCCGTTGCCGATAGAGCCAAAATCGGCGGCCGGTCTTCTTTCAACACTTCCCCTATTTTTAAATAATCCGGCCGGAAGTCAAATCCCCATTGGGAAATGCAGTGGGCTTCATCCACTACAATCAATGCCAAATCCAACCGGTTCAACCGCTGGATGATCTGCGGCTGCACCAACATTTCCGGAGATATGAAAATGAAGCGATATCGATGCAGAGTATCCAATACAAGTTTCTTTTCATTTCTGTTTAAAAAGGAATTGATCGCCACTGCCCGCTTTTCGCCGAACTGCTTCATCTGGTCCACCTGGTCTTGCATGAGGGAAAGGAGCGGCGAAATAATTAATACCGGTTTGTTAAATATGTATCCTGGCAACTGATAACATAAAGATTTCCCCATGCCAGTGGGAAGCAAGGCAACGGTATCCCTTCCATCCAATAACTGCCCGATGACCTCTTTTTGGCCGGGGCGAAAGGAAGGATAACCGAAATGGGTTTGCAGAAGCTGTTCTAATTGCATACGTTTTCACCTCTGACAAGTGCCAGGCGCAATTGGAAATACGATAGATGAGGAAGCACTTCACGGAGCACTTTCAGCTTTTTCGTATCGTAATCTTCTGTCGCAACAAGCACTTGTTGTATATCTTCTTTTGAAATAAATTTTTCGATCGGAAACGCCGGATCGTTGATGGCCAATTCAACGATATGATCTTCAATGGTACTTTGTTTCAATTTTCGCATTCGGCAAATTTGCTCGATGGAATATCCCTGTTTGAACAGCAACGCCGTATGATAGGCGGAGCCGGTCAATGGAATATCCGCCCGGATATGTTCCGACATCTGATGCAAATACGGATATTGCAGTCTGTTTGGAAGAATTTCATTCAACCATTGATGAAGACAAGCAACATATAAGATTTGGGCGTCCAATTCAGGCATCTGATATTCCATGCCAAGCTGCTCCCAAGTAAACCCGGGCATTTGATATCCGGTTAAACGTTTTACCACAATTTCTTTTGCCTGTTCCTTGATTTGGACCTTTCCAAGACTTTGGAGAATTTCATCGTACAGGTTATGTCCAAGGAGCCCTGATTTGTAGTCGTTTTTCAAAAGGAAATGCCGTACCCAATGCTGAATTTCTTCATCTTTTTGAATCGGACTGAAGGCCATCACTTTTTCTCTCGCATGGGACAAACTTTGCACGATGAGTGAAAGTCTTGAGAAAAAAAGATGCTCATTTCCCCGATATTGCCATCCATTCAAAGGAAGCGGTTCATATTGCCGAAGGAATTGGATACCCTTTGGCGTTACATGGAAACTGTTGTCTGTTATCTGAATCAATTGGCTTTCAACGAGTTTTTGAATTTCTTCATCGTATTTCTTTCTTGATAATTTTGGGAAAATGCCAAAGTATGGATGCAAATGAAAAATGCCGACATCCTGAATGGTTTGGCCGGAGCGTTTGCCTTTCAATAAATGATATGGGGAAGAAATGGTCCGTTCATTTTCTAAGATTTTTAAAATATCTAAGACTAAATACTGAAATAGCAAATCAGAACCTCCTTTTTATAGTCTTAATGTTGAAAAGTGATATAAACAGTTTTAGAATAATAAAGAAGCTTCAACTAGGTAGCCCGATAGAAAAAAAGGAGAGATTCATTCTATGCCAAAATATACAATTGTAGATAAAGATACATGTATTGCTTGCGGCGCTTGCGGTGCAGCTGCCCCAGACATTTATGATTACGATGATGAAGGCATTGCCTTTGTTATTTTAGATGATAACACGGGGACTGCCGAAGTACCAGAAGATTTGCTGGAAGATATGCAAGACGCTTTTGAAGGTTGTCCGACTGATTCCATCAAAGTGGCAGACGAACCATTCGATGGCGATCCATTGAAATTTGAATAACCAATAAAAAAGGTGCATCGTTTGTGAATGCACCTTCATTTTTTCAGTAAAATGCCGTTACGTATTTTGCTCCCGCATTTTCTTCAATATATACGCCGCAAGGAGCAGGAAGCAGCCAAGCCCAAAAATGGTATAATAAGATACTTCAAAAGATGCGCCAAAAGGCTGAATGGCAAATTTCACAATTAAGCTGAGGGCAAATAAGCCCGCGATCAAAAATCCGAACAGAATGGAGATCGTCCTTTTCTTTTTCTGTTCTTGGAATGCTTCTTTTTTCAATAAAACGACTACGAAGTAAATGAACATCGCCAAGCTGGCTATTAGAAGCAGGCCGGACACGATCAGCGTTCCCGAATAAATCGTTTGATCCTCTTTTTTTATCAGTGGCCCAATCCCACTTACGATCATATACCAACCGAATAGCGTCATTACTATTTCGAGAATGAATTCCGATTGACGCTTCCATGATTCCTTTGGCAAAGAGGCGATGATTTCTTCGGCCAGCTCTTTTGGATTTTTCCCAAACACTTCCTTTGCCGTTTTCCCCTCCTTTTGCGCCTCCAACAAATGATCCAGCATTTCGAGCAGCACTTCTTCCGTTGCCCTTTCATCACGGGAGAGATTTGCCCGGATGTAAACAAGCAAATCTTCGTAATACTTTTGATTTTCCTTTGTCAAAAGCTTTCTCTTCTCATTATTTTGACGTATAAGTTCTTTTACCGTAACTTTCATTTTCTTCACTCCCCCAACAATTTTTCGATGGAACCCGAAAGGATTTTCCACTCTTCCCGTATCTGTCCAAGAACCTCTTTTCCTTTCTGTGTAATGGAATAATATTTTCGGTTCGGACCTGAATCGGATGCCCTCATTTCCCCTATGACGTATCCATTTTTTTGAAGTCGCAACAGTACCGGATATATCGTTCCTTCACTGATATCCAATCCAACTTGCTCCAGCTTTTTTGATAGTTCATAACCGTATACTTCCTCCTGATCAATGATGGCCAGAATACAGCCATCGAGAACGCCTTTTAACAATTGAGTGCGAATGCTCAACCCCTTCACCTCCCTGTTCGGCACCACACTACTTTGTAATGCAAGGTACTTACGTGCAACTATCTTGTAATGCAAAGTATTTATCTTAACTATATTGCAATGCAAAGTAGCTGTCAATAGTTCTTGTTGATTTTTATTCTAAATACTGTTAATATTTTAGTAGTTGGTACTAATAACTGATGTCAAAGGGGTCAATACCATGGATGTATTAAATTTAAAAGATAAAAACATTGTAGTCATGGGCGTTGCCAATGAAAGAAGCATCGCTTGGGGAGCGGCGGAAAAACTTTTGGAAGTTGGAGCAAACGTCATTTTCACTTATCGGAAAGATCGCTCAAAAGCAAAAATAGAAAAACTTTTAGAAAGTCACAAAGACAAAAAAAATGCCGTTATTCAATGTGACGTGAACAGCGATGAATCCATCCAGAATGCGTTCCAACAAATCGGCGAACAATTTGGAGTGATTCATGGCATTGTGCATTCTGTTGCCTTTGCCCATGCGGAAGACTTGAAAAACCGCTTCGTTGAAACAACACGTGAAGGATTCGCTTTTGCGCTGGATACTAGCGCTTATTCATTAATTGCGGTCACAAGAGCGGCCCGTCCATATATGACGGAAGGCGCATCCATTGTCACGATGTCCTATTTGGGGGCAGAACGGGTTCTTGAAGGTTACAACGTGATGGGTGTGGCAAAAGCGGCTTTGGAAGCATCCGTCCGCTATTTGGCTGCTGATTTGGGCAAAGAAGGGATCCGCGTCAATGCGATTTCAGCCGGTGCAATCCGCACACTTGCGGCAAAAGGGGTTCCTAGCTTCAATGAAGCCCTTCATCGTTACGAAGAGGTTTCCCCGTTGAAACGCAATACAAACAAAGAAGAAGTCGGCGATATGACGGTCGTTATGCTCAGCGACATCTCCCGGGGCATCACCGGGGAAACGATTTATGTCGACTCCGGTTACCACATTATGGGGTAATCAATGAAAAAGTAGTACAAACGGTTTGTACTACTTTTTTCATGTCTTATTTTATTTTGACAACCACAACGTCTGCATCTTCCTTCGCGGTCAGGCTGTGCAATTCTTTCGGTTCCATGTGCAATAAAGATTCGCTCGTCAACTCGACTGTTTCATCATTCACCGTAAATGATACGATCCCACTGCGTACAATAATCAACACATCGCAATCGGCAAAATGGTCCGGAATGGATTCGCCGGATTTCAATTGGATATTGAGCACTTGGGCTTTTGACGTTTCAAAAACTTTTCCTGCCTGTTTTTTTCTTTCATTTAGAACATATGGTGTAGAAATGACTTGCACAAAGGATTCCTCCAATCTCTTCTTTTACAATACTTTTCCTTTATTGAAACTTCTCCAATAAGACATCTTTTGTGACAGGGCCAACAATTTTTTCAATCACCGTACCGTCTTCATGAATAATAAAACTTGTTGGAATCGTCATGATTTGATATTTCTTTGAAACTTCCCCACGCTCATCAAGCAAAACAGGAAACTGCAATTGGTACTGGGCCGAAAAATCTCTCACATCATCGATTGAAAACTCTTGATCCGTCACATTAATGGCCAATATCTCGATATCGTTCCTTATGGCATATTGATCATAGAATTCATTCAGCTCTTGCATTTCCTCCTTGCAAGGTGGGCACCAACTTGTCCAAAAATTGAGCAGAATTTTCTTTCCTTTTAATTCTGACAATCGGATAGTTTCATTATGAATCGTTTTTAACTGAAAATCCAGTGCTTCAACATTCATCGGCTGATAGGAAGTTTCCAACTCCTCATCATGAGAATGTCCATCCGTTGCATCCAACGGTACAATATCGTGCGGTTCCTCCATCCCTAAATTTTGATATAGAAAATCAATAAACTCGTCTTCTGTAAACATCTCCCCCTCACTTGTCCGTTCTTTGAAAAAGCTCGAATAGATTGTCCAAACCATCGTAATGACAATCAGCAATAAGAAAAAAATGGATACATTTCTTTTTCCCATAACACCATCCTTTATAGCAATATATGAATCGAAAACATAAAAAAGGAGTTTGCCGTCATGCAAACTCCCCTTACTTTTTTATTGTTTTTGCAATAAATATTGTGCCCTTTGGCTCTCTATCCATTTTCTCATCGTTCTGAACAACATCAATACAAGCACCATCAATAAGATGCCTTTGATGATATTGAACGGCAAAATGCCAAGAACGATGGTTTCCTTCACATCAAAGCTTCCCATTCCCAAGAAATACGTGTACATCGGCAAGAAGGCGACGTAATTTAAAACGCTCATGCCAATCGACATGGAAAATGTTCCTGCAACCAGTCCTAAAATTAACCCTTTGATGGAATTGGTTTTCTTATAAATATAATAAACTGGCAGAATAAATAAGAGACCTGTCGCAAAGTTTGCCATATGTCCCACCGGTACCCCTGTCGGTGCGCCGATAAATAGCCAATTCAAAATATTTTTAATAAGTTCCACCAGAATACCTGCAACCGGCCCCATTGTAATGGCGGCAATCAATGCAGGAACATCGCTGAAATCGATTTCCAAAAATACAGGAAAATACGGAAGCGGGAAATTTAAAAACATCAAAATAAATGAGATGCTTGATAGCATTGCAACTGTTACGAATGATCGCACTTTCATCTTTTTCATTAACACTCTCTCCTCTTTGCTTGTTGATTCAACTCGCAAGAAGAAAGGCATCAGTCGGCTTCGTTACAAATAAAAATCCCTTATGCGAACTTGCATAAGGGAGAAAAGGATACAATTAGAGACAACACATGACTAAAAAGACCATGAAGAAATGCGCGTTGGATATTACAAAAAAATCCAACACCAAGTCTGTCATGTGCAATGACTGTCCATAACGAAAAACGACCGTACCATCTTCTCCCATCCAGACTATACTGTCGGCTTTGGAATCTCACCAAATCCTGCTCAAAATGAGCTCGCGGGCTTAAGAACACGAAGTTCTAACACCGCCGGTCGGGAATTTCACCCTGCCCCGAAGATGAATCATTATTCAATTTAGCCTTATTATATGAGAATACTGAATATTTGTAAAGGAATATGTTCATTGATATGAAAAATGATATGGCATCCTGTTCATGTAACGGTATTTTTTCCGCGTTTCCATGCACCAGTTCCATTCACTTTTATTCATTTTCCAATACCGTATACGGCAATTTATTCGGACCAACCGGGATTGGCAATGGTTTTGAGAAGTCAAATCCTTCCCATTCCGATTGGACAATGTTTTCGAACTGTACCGCCTTGTTGAATCCTGCGGCAGTCAAAAGCATCCCCTCAATCATTTGCATTGCTTCCACTTGATTATAATTGAAAAGATCCAAAGGTTCTTTAAAGGTGATTTTCACCAAATCCTTCTCAACGCTGACCGAATAATCGACATTTGGCAAGATGACCGATTGATAGACATCATTGGTATTCACCTTTAATGCTTCCATCGCCTTTTCGACATTCGGAAAAGTTTCTCTGAAATTTGGCGCCAAAAACGCGGAGCCATCCTCTTGTACATATTTGAAGTAGCTATATTGTGTCGTTTCCTTTGTAATCTGAAGCGAATATTCTTTTCCCACTTCTTTCAATATCTTTGGTTGATGGTTTTGATCGGCAAATTCCACTTCACTATAAGAAGAAAAAGTGTCGGTCAAGGTAGCAAAATAGGTTGAAAGGGCTGCCGATGCAACGTCATATGGATGATTCTCCGGCAAAACATGAATCACTTTTCCATTCTTCTCGGTGATTTCTCCCTCGTAAGGATGATAGTCGATAAAGCCCAATGCCTGTTCGTTTAATCGGGGAGCGTATACTTTGTACATTTCTACTTGCGACGGATCGTTTTTTCCAAAATCTTCGAGTATTTTTTCGTTCGGAATCACAATCGTTACCGGTATGCTGTCCGCATCTTTGCTTGCAAGACCGATTCGGAAAAGGGTGTTCCCTTCCGTTTGATCAGGATATACAGCCGTTCTGTTATCCGTTCCCACCGTCATCACGTTCACGAATTTTTCCTGTTCTTCAAGATTATCCGGGACGCCCAGAATGCCCATGTCCTCTCCGGATGAATCATTCGCAGTCGACGCCTCATCCGCAGTTGAATCTTTTTTCATCAAAGAAGGGATCAGAATTGCGATGAATAATACGGCACAAGCAGCAATCATCCATGGCAACAGATTGATTCTTGGCGATTTTTTTGGAGGCTCTTCTTCAAAAACCCCGCCCTTTTTCAATCGTTCCAACACTTCTTCTTTTGAACGGGTATCATGAATTTTTGGAACTTTGCTCAGCAACTCTTCAATTCGTTCTTCATCCCAATGCTCATGATTCATATTGATTCGCCTCCTTTTTATATGATAGCAATTCCCTTAGCTGCTTTATGGCACGGTGTTGTGTCGTTTTTACTTTTCCTTCCGTCCAATTGAGTATTGCTGCCGTTTCTGCAATGGACAGTTCCTGAAAATAGCGGAGAATGATCACCAGTTGCTGATCTCCGGTACACTTTTCCAACGCTTCCAACAGATGCCTCAGTTCATCATTCAATTCGATAAAGGCTTCAGGCGATTTTACGGGGGATACAAGCTGCTCCCTCTCCCAATCAAAAGCGGTATATGAACGGGAAGAGCGGACAGCTTTTTTCCTGAAGTAATCAATCGCGACATTTTTCGCAATCGCAAAAAGCCACGTCTTTTCTGAGCTTCTCCCTTGAAACCGTTCATATGACTTCAATACCCGGACATACACTTCATGGGACAAGTCTTCCGCTGTCGATCGATCTTTTACCAAATACACTAAAAATTGGAACACATCCTGATGATATTGATCATACAGTCGATGGAATATGGATTCTTTCAATCCATGCCACCTCCATCCTTATTCATTTTGTCGATTTTTAATCAAAAATGTTACATGAAAGTAAAAATTAATGTGAAAGAGAAAATTTTCGCAAAAAATGTAAAAAAAGAATTCGCTTCTACTCCAGGTAATAGAGTACCATACTTCGATTAAATCGCAAGTAATATTTTCAAACTTTACCTGGAGTATCCACGAATTCTTATCCATTTAACGGCAAATAGAAGGTGAAGGTTGTCCCTTTTCCGACTTCACTATCCACCCTGATATTTCCGTTATGGGCTTCAACAATATTTTTGGCGATGGCAAGACCCAAGCCTGTGCCGACTTTTTTATTGCGCGTTCTCGCCTTATCCGCTTTATAAAAACGTTCAAAGACAAATGGCAGATCTTCTTTGGAAATGCCTTCTCCCGTATCGGCTACTTGGACTTTCAAATAGGACAATTCTTGTTCCAATGATACGGTCACACTGCCGTCTGCAGGTGTGTGGCGGATGGCATTATCAATCAAATTGGTCAATACTTGTTCAATACGGTCTTCATCGATGCTGATCACCGTATCTTCCGGCAATTCTGTATGGAAGTTCAAATGGATATGATTTTCCTTCGCCACTTGACTGAACTTTTGCGTAATACGTTCAAAAACAGGATTAATCGGCACCGTTTCTTTCACTAATGTTGTATGGCCGGATTCCATGCGTGCCAGATCGAGCAGGTCGGCAACCAAACGTCCCATACGTTGTGATTCATCATAAATGATTTTTATCATCTCATTCTTTTCTTCTTCCGATTCGACCACACCATCAATGATGGCTTCAGAATATCCTTGCAGCATGGCGATCGGCGTCCTCAATTCGTGGGAAACGTTGGCAATAAAGTCTGAACGCAATTTGTCCAATTTAATTTGTTCCGTCATATCGCGAATCACCGCAATGGCTCCCCTGATCACTTGTCCGCTGCTTTTTAGCGGGCTGATGGTGATTCGGTAATAAGAACCGTCTATTTCCAAGTCCTCTTCCAGCTTATCTTCGAATGTTAATACATGATCTAACATGGCATAAATTTCTTCCGGCAAGAATAAATCTTTATTCATGCCATTTCGGATGAACCATCGCTGCAACAATCGTTCCGCAGGCGGGTTGCTGAGCAAAATGGTTTTATCACGGTTAAACGTAATCACCGCATCGGTCATGGATGTAAGGATGCTGAACAATTGTTCTTTTTCTTGGCTGATCACTTCCAGATGATGTTTCAGCTGACGTCCCATCTGATTGAATGCCACAGCCAACTGTCCGATTTCATCGCTTTGGTTTGTCGGCAGCTGCTCGTCAAAATTTCCTTTTGCAATATCAAAAGCATATTCCCGCATTTTCCGAAGGGGTTGTGTAATCTTTGATGATAAGAAAAAGGCGAAAAACGTTGTCAATACAAAGGCGATTATCGCTGACACAAAGACGATTTTGGTTGTTTGGTTCGTCGTTTGGTGAAGGGCTGAAGGGTTTTGATAAATAAATAAAACACCCTGTACTTCATTCTCAATGGACAACGGATAACCTAATACGAAATAAGACTCCATTTTATCTTCTTCCGTTTGGGAAGGCAAAATCATTTGCCGGATAATCGGTTCGCTGGCCTCAAAGATTTTTTGGAATTCATCCGATTCCAATAAATCCTTTCTTATTTCCTCCTGATTGATTCCAGATTGGTAGCTGGAAAGGACAGTCTGATCATCGAGGGCGATAAAGGCATTTGTATCTTCGTTTAATAAATCATCCAATAAATCGTCGGTAATTTGCTCTATATCCGTATGGGCTACTATGTTGGAGATGGTCGTTGCCGCTTGCTTCAAAGAGCTTTCCGCTTGTTTGATATGGAAATCATCAAGAAATTCAAGCATGGCAACTGTAAAAATAAATAACACAAATGAAACGAGAAGCAATATGGTCGCCCATAGCTTCCCGACAATACTATTCCATATTCTAGTCATTGATGACCTCAAATTTGTAACCAACGCCCCATACGGTTACAATCATTTTCGCCGCTTTATCCGATACGCGGTTCAATTTTTCGCGTAAGCGCTTTATATGCGTATCGACAGTACGCAAATCACCAAAGAAATCATAGTGCCATACTTCTTTTAATAATTGTTCCCGATCAAATACTTTATCCGGCGATTTCGCCAAGAAGTAAAGCAGTTCGTATTCTTTAGGAGTCAAGTTCACTTCTTGTCCATCACAAGTGACGCGATGGGCATCATTATCGATTGTCAAGTGAGGAAATACCACGATATCTCTGGAAGCAGTTGTGTTGGACACTTGGTTCAACGCACTTGAACGCCGTAAAATCGCTTTCACGCGCAACACTACTTCACGTGGACTGAACGGTTTCACGATATAGTCATCCGCACCCAATTCAAAACCTTGCACCCGGTTTGCTTCTTCGCCTTTAGCCGTCAAGAGAATAATCGGTGTAGATTTTTTTTCTCTAAGCTCTTCGCAAACTTGCAATCCGTCTTTTTCAGGCATCATGATATCTAAAATAACACAATGATAATCTTTCTCTAATGCCTTTTTTAGTGCGACTTCCCCGTTCTCCGCCTCATCTACCTCGTATCCTTCCCGTTCAAGATACATCTTTAATAGACGACGAATTCTGTCTTCATCATCCACAACCAAAATAGACACTTTTTCAGACACGATGTTAACCCCTCTCTTTGCTTTATCTACTATACTCATTGTACAATTTTATGAATAAAAATTAAAGACTAATAAAAGAAGGCCTCCCTACTTTTGGGAAGACCTTTCACAATTTATTAATATTTCATCGTTATTTACGTTGATAATAGTTAATAGTTTTATGCATATGAATGGAGTCCTGCAATGACCAGGTTCACAAAGACTAAGTTAAAGATGATGATGGCAAAACCGATTAAGGCAAGCCAGGCTGACTTTCTTCCTTCCCAGCCTTTGGACAAACGCAAGTGGAGATAAGCCGCATAGAACAGCCACGTGATAAGCGCCCAAACTTCTTTTGGATCCCAACCCCAGAATCGGCCCCAAGCGATTTGCGCCCAAATCATGGCAAAGACAAGAGCACCTAAAGAGAAGACAGGGAATCCAATTAAAACCGAGCGGTATCCAATTTCATCCACCAAGTTGATGTTGACTCTTTTTACTAGAGGATGAAGAAGTTCACAAATGCGTTTTCGTGCGATTAACCGGTATAACAAATAAATGATTGTGCCTGCGATGAACGACCAAGTAACGGTTGTCAATTTTTTCGCATTAATGAGTGCCGGCATTTCGATTAAAGGCTCCATCACGCCATCCGTTTTCAAATCATATTCATTCATCCCAAAGATGGCCGGCATGTTATAAACAATATCCGCTTCTTTGCCGGTTTTATCAATATAAGTGAACTCCGCCTCATACCCCATGCTGCGGAATGTAATGGTTACAACGATAAACCCGATGATCACAACACAGCAGTATAAAATGGCTTCAAGCCAAAAACGTTCTTTTGAAGGCGTTTTTGGATCCACTTCTTTCAATAAATAAATCAAACCGGCAACGGCGCTGATGGCAAGGATGGATTGCCCGATTGCCGCTGTTATAACGTGTATCGTCAACCAGTGGCTTTGCAACGATGGCACAAGCGGCGTCACTTCCGTCGGGAACATCGTCGCGTATGAAATGAATAGTATAGCGATTGGCAACGCCACCAACCCAAGAATTTTCACACGATAAATAAAGTAGATTAATATGAACGCTCCAACAAGGAACATTCCAAAGGCTGTTGTAAATTCGAACATATTACTTACAGGAGCATGTCCCGCATAAATCCAGCGGGTAATAAAATAACCGAGCTGGGCAATAAAACCAATGATGGCAACAACAATACCGATTTTGCCCCACTTTTCCGCCCTGCTGGCCGCCCCATCATTTCGCTTGATGGAACCGGCAATAAATACCGTTCCTAAAATATATGCAAAGAATGCGATAAAAAGCAGATTGCCGCTAATATCTATCAAACTCATTTGACATCGTCACCTTCCTTATCCGACTCTCCATTTTCTTCAAGTTGATCTCTATATTTTGGTAAATGGGCATAATCTGTAACAATATCTAAATCTTTTTTGATACTGAACCAGTTTTTATTTGTATGGGCAGCGAGCATAATTGTACCATCTTCCAATTGTTGTACCCAAAGGCGACGATGATTCCAATAAGAACCAATTGCCAAACCAAGCAAGAAAATTGCACCGCCAATAATCAATATTGGAATCGTTACATCTTTTTTGATTGTTAATCCGGAAACATTTCTTGTTTCTACATTTTTAAACGTCATTTTGTATTCATTTTCTCCCGCTTCAACAGGCGGGGCACCAATTGAAACGAAACTGATTTCCCCTTTTGGTTTATCCGGCGTAGTCATTTTGAACACGAAAGCCGGATTGTTTGGATATTGGGATGCTGTTTGAGGAACCCCATCTTTCATTCCGGAAAAATCAGGATAATAGTTCAATATTTCAACTTTCGTATTTTCTCCTAAAACATATTCTTTATCCGGATCCGTCAAGTCAATCGTCAATGACCCCAGGGATTTTCCAGATTCTTTATGGGTCAATTCGAATGTCATTGTTTTCAATTCATTTTGGCGGAAATCCATTTGATAAATGGAATAGCCGTCATATTTTAACGGGTGGTTTACACGAATGGAATACTCTTTTACCAGTTCCATATTTTCCGTGTCCCCTAAAAGGGCACCTTCTGCCTGTTTATAAAGTTTGACGTTGGTTTGATAGTTTTTCGGGATGGCGGCAACACCTTGTTCAATCTGTGCTCTCGTTGGATCATTATCATATGTTTCCAAAATGAATTGTTCATTTTCCAGGAAATAACCTTCCATTCCCGGTATTGCGCGAACCTCCCCTTCCCGGATCCACATTGCTTCATCTACGTGGAAGCCAGGAACAAAACGCAGCATTACCCCAAAGATAAATATAATGAGCCCCAGGTGATTTATGTATGGGCCAGAACGGGCAAAGCGGTTTTTTTCAGCCAATAAAGCGTTTCCATCCCGACGCACTTTATAACGCAATTGTGTCATTTTCTCGGAAATCAAATCAAGGGTTTTGGATGGATCGCCTTCCGTTACCGGTCCTTGGGCTACGATTCTTTGTTTTTTCATAAAGCTTTCATGACGCTTAACCCGCTGATTTTTCAACGATTTATAGAGAGGAATCCCTCTGTCTAGACTCGCAACAATGATTGAAATGGCAAGAAGGCCTACTAAAATCTGATACCACCATGAATTAAATATATCCGAAAAACCTAATTCATAATATAATTTCCCGATGGTTCCATAGTTTTGCTCATAGTAAAGCGCTTTTTCCGCTTCCGTTGCCGCTTGGATATTAAATTTTTGAGGGAAAAAAGTTCCAAGGGAAGAAGCGATTAAAGTAATGACAATTAACGAAACGCCAACTTTTACACTGGAAAAGAAGTTCCAGATTTTGTCGATAATGGATTTGTTATACGTCTTTGAGCGGATTGCCGAACCATCATACCGCATATCAAGTATTTTTTGAGCTTTTGCATCTTCTGACAGTGGTCTGCCGCACTTTCCACAAATCTTTGTGCCAAACGGATTTTCATGACCACAAACACATGTGATTTTTTCCATATTTTAAAATACCCCTATTCCGGCTTAATTGACTCCATAAATGATTGTATTTGTTGTTCAGACAATTCACCAGGAGGAATTTTTTTCACTTTTCCATCCGGACTGATCAAATAAGTTGCTGGCAATTTGCCAACATTATAAGCTTGCATCACGCTTTTTGTTTTGTCGATGACCACTGGGAATGTAAGGTCATATTGATCTACGAAATTTTGCACCTCAAATTTTGACTGGGCAATGTTCACGGCCAAAACTTGTACACCTTGATCTTTGAATTGTTGATATTGGCGTTCCATGGCAGGCATTTCTTTTTTGCATGGTTCACACCAAGTTCCCCAGAAATTCAAGAAAACCCCTTGCCCTTTATAATCGGACAAACGATGGGTATTGCCTTCCAAATCCACCAATTCGAAATCCGGTGCCTGATCGCCGTCCGCCAACGCTTCCACTTTTTCTTTCGTTGCCGAGTTGTATATCGTATAAATAATCGCACAAGCCAACACCAGAAGAATGATTCCTCTGATAATCGAACGTTTCTTTTTCTTGTCCATTTCGCAACCTCCCAGCAAAGAGAACATTAAAATCTCTTTCATTATAGCAAATATTTCAAGGACAAATATGAAATGTTTATGAAGGTTATCACTATGGTTGTAGTACTAACCAATTTTTCCTGTTTCTGCAAGAACCCGTAATTGTTTTACTTCATGGGCCGTCAACTCACGATACTCGCCTGCGTTCAATCCTTTTAAATCCAGAAAGGCGAATCGTTCCCGCTTCAATTTTACGACGGGCGTTCCAATCGCTTCAAACATGCGGCGAACTTGCCGGTTGCGCCCCTCATGGATCGTGATTTCACAAATCGACTTATTGGTTTTGCGGTCCGATTTTTTTAATTCCACTTTTGCCGGAGCCGTCATGCCATCCTCAAGCATAATGCCCCTTCGCAATTTTTTTAAATCTTCAAATTTCGGGATTCCTTTTAATCGTGCAATATATGTTTTTTCGATTTTATATTTTGGATGGGTCATTAAGTTGGCGAACTCACCATCATTGGTTAATAATAAAAGACCGGATGTATCATAATCAAGACGGCCAACCGGGAATATCCGTTCCTCGACATTTTTAAAAAAATCCAATACGGTTTTTCTTCCTTTATCGTCGGATACGGTCGATACGACTCCCCTAGGCTTATAGAACAGATAGTATACTTTTTCTTCCCGTTCCACTTTCACGCCATCCACTTCCACCACATCGGACTTTGAAACCTTTGTCCCTAAGGTTGTGACAACCTCCCCGTTCACTTTCACTTTTCCTTCCAAAATCAATTGTTCCGCTTTCCGTCTCGAGGCAATTCCCGCTTGTGCAATTACTTTTTGAAGCCTTTCCATCGATGACTCACCCCTCAATGCTAACTTTTCATTATGAAGATCCTTATCACTGTTGAAAATTATGTCATATTTTGTTCCAATATTAAAGAAAAAGAACTCATTTTGCAAAATGAAAAGCTGTCCGAAATATATGATTAAAATTTCGGACAGCTTTATTCATTCTATTTCAATGTAACTCTAGTTGAATAAATGCTTTCGTTGTTTAGAAACACATGCCAAATACCGAACTCTCGATCTTTATTTCTGGACAGGTGCAATACATTCCTTACTTGGTCCTCTTCTTCATCCGAAATCAGCAGCCGGATCGGTTCTTTAAGTTCGACTGTAATATTGTTTGCTGCTTTATATTTTCCTTTTTTCACAATGGTTTTCACATCATACTCTTTGAACACTTGATTTGCAAGCTGCTTATGTACTTGCCAATCGTTGGCTTCATTCAATGTTACAACAATGATGCGTTCATCGTCCTTTTCAAAATACGTTGCAAGCGTTCTTCCCGCCACTTTTGTATATCCCGTTTTCCCGGCCACCGCCCCGACGTTTTCCCTCAGCAGCCGATGTTTGTTCAGCCAAGTGGTTCCATTTTTTGTATTGCTTTTATATTGAATCGTGGAAGCAATTCTATAAAAATCTTCGTTTTCCAAAGCGATTCGGAGCATTTGGGCTGTGTCATAGGCGCTTGAGAGATGCAGATCGTGATGCAAGCCGGATGGATTTGTAAAATAGGTTTCATTCAAATGGTAATACATCGCTTTTTCGTTCATTAAATCGACAAATCCCTGAACGGATCCGCCTGCATGTTCCGCCAAAGCATAGGCCGCGTCATTTCCGGAACGGAGCATCAGTCCATATAACAATGCTTCCACCGGCACAACTTCTCCCGGCTCCAAATAAATGGACGATCCTTCACTCATGGCTGCTTCCCGGGAGATGACAACTTCGTCATCCAAATTGCTGTTTTCAATGGCAATCAGGGCCGTCCAAATTTTTGTAAGGCTTGCAATCGGCATTCTCACATGTTCATTGCTTCCAATCAATGTTCTTCCGGTATCTGCATCAATTACTACATAAGAAGCTTTCGCCACTTGTTGAAACAAAAAATAGAACGTCAATGAAACAGCAAAAGCGGTCATCAACTTTGCTAATTTCACTCAGCCACTCCTTTATTGATTTTCATTTTGAAATACTTCCTGGAATTTTGTCATGAAGAGATCCGTATGCTCATTTTCATCTTCCATATTTCCTTCAGGCAATGGAGGAAGTTCTGAAAGCTCGGATATGCCAAAGTAATTTAAAAACTCCTTTGTCGTTCCGTAAAGAATTGCGCGTCCTGTCCCTTCTGCCCGTCCGACTTCCCGGATGAGTCCGCGGGAAATCAGGGTCTGGATAGGGCGTTCGCTTTTTACACCGCGCAAGTCTTCGATTTCCGCCCTTGTAATCGGCTGTTTGTAGGCGATGATGGCCAAAACTTCCAATGATGCGGTTGACAATACACTACTGTTCGGATTTTCGACCAATTTTTTGATTGTGTTTGCCAATTCTGGTT
The DNA here is from genome assembly GCF_038593265.1 of Ureibacillus sp. FSL W7-1570. Taxonomy (GTDB): domain Bacteria; phylum Bacillota; class Bacilli; order Bacillales_A; family Planococcaceae; genus Ureibacillus; species Ureibacillus suwonensis. The sequence continues at coordinate 336,991 of NZ_CP151979.1, read as the reverse complement.
TTGTTGTTAATAAGTATGTATCCGCCAATTGTTTAATGGTAAGGCCCGATGCAGCATTATTTTCATAGTGGGTTTTTAATTCGCTCAGCCCCGCTTCTATATCCACTTCTCCCACATCCAATAAATCCGCCAGTTGTTTGACCGTCAATCCTTCGTCTCCTACTACGAACAATAATGCTTCAATCCTGCTCATCAAAATCTTCGAGTTCACCTGTCAGTTCCTCCTTCTGCAGTATCACGGTCAAATCTTCAAAGTTATTTTCCTGTTCGACAAAAACGATTTGTCGTTTCATCAGTTCCAACAAGGATAAGAAGGTTACAATGATAGTTGCTTTATCTTCGTATGGGAAAAGTTCAAAGAAGCTGGATTTGCCTCCCCTTTTTTTCAATATATCCACCACTTTGAACATTTGGTCCTTTACCGGAATTTCCTGTTTCTTCACCGTTGTTTTCAACGGTTTCCGCAATTGTTTTCTCCTTAGCATTTTTTGAAAAGCGTAAAGCAGATCGTAAACATTGACTTCCGCATTGAACAATGCAAGCTGCTCATCCGGCATATATGGGGAAAGGTCGCTTGGCGGTTTCGTAAAGTTTTCCGGCCGGTTTTCCTCCATCTGTCTCAATTGGGTGGCCGCTTCTTTAAACTTTTTATATTCAATCAGCTTTAATACCAATTCTTCCCTAGGGTCCGGTTCATCCAACTCAAATTCCGCCTCCTCCATTTCCCCTTCATGGATCGGAAGCAGCATTCGGCTCTTGATTGCGAGGAGTGTGGCTGCCATCACCAAATATTCGCTGGCTTCTTCCAGCTCCAACACTTTCATTGCCCGGACATGCTCCATATATTGGGCGGTCAATTCCGCCATCGGTATATCATATATATCAATTTCCAAACGCTGAATTAAGTGCAATAATAAATCAAGCGGACCTTGAAAAGCATCCAATTTTACTTCATACATATGTCACACACCTTGAATTCTTTATAAATGAATTTAGAAAGGGGATTACTGGCCATGCACCCTTTATTTCATCCGTCATTTATCGATTTTTGCGCATATTTCAATGGTAATCAAGATTATTTTGAATGTCACGAAGTTTTAGAGGATTATTGGAAGACCATCGCACCTGGAAATAAAGCGCATCCCCTCGTTGGATATATCCAAATGGCCACCGGATTGTACCATTGGCGCAGAAATAATTGGGAAGGCGCATCCAGAATCATGAGAAAGGCTTATGAAAAGTTCTTGTCCAATCCAAACCATCCATTTTTTGATTATATCGATTTTCGGCAATTATGTAATGATTGTTTGAAAACAATTGCGGCGATCGAAAACAAACAGCCATTTCAACCTTTTTCAATCAAAGTGACAAACACGGTTTTGGAAGAGCGAATCAATGAAAAAATTGAATCCCTTCCCGTGTTGTCCACGAAGTATCTTCTTCATAAGCATATGCTGCGCGATCGTTCAGATATTCTCAGAAAGAGGGAAGAAAAAAGAAATGGCAGACGTTAATTTCCGTCTGCCTCTTTTATGCTATATAAGCATTTATTAACAAAAGGTTCTGTTTCTTCGCATGCTTTAATTTCCGTAAATTTTCCGGAATCGATGAGTTCCTTCAGCATTTTCTTCGCGATTCCTTCACCGCGGTAGGAAGGAACGACCGTGATATGTTGGACCGTCGCAACAGAATCTTCCACCACAACCCCAACAATACCAACATACTCGTCATTATTTTTCCATAAATATAATTGCCAATTGTCTTCTTGTTCGTAGGACTGCATTGTTTCCATCAGCTTTTTGACATCTTTCTGCTGCGGCATAAACGAAAGTAATCCCATCGCTATTTTTTCGAGTGATTTTTTATAACGAACTAACATAGTACATTCCCTCGTTTTCTTATCGCATACAACATTCTATATTATCGTACACGATTTCAATTCAAGAATCAAATTTCATCCAATTATTGCCAAATCGCAACAAGTCAATCGAGTCTTGGAATTAAGAAAAAAATGTAAAACAATGCCCATATTAAACAAAAAGCAATGAGGATTCCTAGCAATTTCCATCTTGAAATTTTCACAGTTGATTCACCTTATTTAATTGATATTCCATATCGTTTAAGATGAGATCGTCGTAACTTTCTCTGCGAATGGCCAATTGATGTTTCCCGTTTTCCACAAAAACAACTGCAGGTCTCGGTACGCGGTTGTAATTGGATGCCATTGAATATCCGTAAGCGCCAGTACAGAAAATCGCAAGAATATCGCCTGGTTCCGCTTTTTGAAGTGGGGCATCCACAATCAGTTTATCACCGGATTCGCACAGTTTACCAGCAACTGTATATTTGTATTCTTTTGGTTCGTTCGCTTTATTGGCAATCACCGCATCGTATTTTGCATCGTACAATGCCGGGCGGATGTTGTCGCTCATTCCTCCGTCAACGGCGATATATTCGCGAATATTTGGAACGGTTTTATGTGAACCGATCGTATATAGTGTCGTTCCTGCATCCCCCACTAAAGAACGGCCTGGTTCAATCCAAATTTCCGGCATGGATAAACTGCGTTTTGCGGTTTCTTCCTTCACCGTTTTGATCATTTCTTCCACATACACATGAGGTTCAAGTGGACGATCTTCCTCCGTATAGCGGATACCGAAACCTCCTCCTAAATTGAGGACTTTACATTCAAAGTTGTATTTTTTATTCCAATCATCAATTTTTTCGATCAATTTTCCAGCGGCTAAACTGAAACCGTCTGTTTCAAAAATTTGGGAACCTATATGACAATGCAGACCCAATAAATTTAAATATTCATGATCCACAACCAATTGAAACGCTTCATCAGCCTGACCGTTATTCAAGTCAAAACCGAATTTGGAATCCGCTTGACCTGTTGTGATGAAATCATGCGTATGGGCTTCTACCCCCGGTGTCACCCGCAATAAAATATTCATAGATTGTTTCCGTGATTCGGAAATCTCTTTCAATAACTCAATTTCATAGAAATTATCCACTACGATGCATCCAATTTTTGCATCAAATGCGAGATTCAATTCATCATAGGATTTATTGTTTCCGTGGAAGTGAATGCGTTCCACCGGAAAGTTTGCCTTTAGGGCCGTATATAATTCTCCACCGGAAACGACATCCAAAGATAAATTTTCCTCATTCACAAATTGATAGATTGCGATACATGAAAATGCCTTTGAAGCATATGCGACTTGTGCTTTCACACCATGTTTTTCAAACGTTTCTCTAAATGCGCGTGCCCGATTTCTGACTAATTCGAGGTCATAAACGATTACCGGAGTTCCGTACTCTTTTGCAAGCTCTACCGCATCAACTCCACCGATATGTAAATGACCATTTTCTCCGATTGTTTGTGTTCCGAATAAGTGCATAGATTCCCCTCCGTATTCAATGAAGCTGTCCATGTCTATGAATATAATCACACCATTTCTATCTCTTAATCTCCATTTTATACCATTTATTAAAAAAGCAGTAGAAAAAAATAATTACAAAATCGGAAAGCCCGCATCTGCAAGCTTTCCTTTTTGATGAAGATTGAATATTTCGACAATGGACAGCCGCAATTTTTAGTATTATGTTTGAACTTTAACATAGGCGCATGGCTTTCGCAACAGAATTTAAGTCCGTTTTCGCTGTTTCGCTCCGACAATGTAAGGTCTGAGCGCATCGTCCGCCATCGGGAATCGGATAAATACCCTCAAGAAAGCTTTTGGGAAAAACGGTACAAGCGGCCACATATAGGGGATTTGCATCGGCCGAAGTGAGCAGAAATACGAAAAAATAAAGAAAAAGCCGATGAAAAATCCGCTTGGTCCAAATAAAGCTGTCAACACCAGCACGATAAAACGGAAATATTTAATGGAAACGCTCAATTCAAAGGTTGGAATCGCAAAAGTAAAGATCGCTACAACCGCCGAATAAAGAACCACTTCCGGCGAGAATAATCCAACATCGATGGCAATTTGCCCGATGATAACGCCCGCTACCAACCCCATGGCAGTGGATAGCGGCGTTGGTGTATGAATCGCAGCAATCCGCAAATATTCCAACCCTAAATCGGCAATGAAAACTTGAAGCAAGAGCGGTATATTCGATTCTTCTTTCGCACCGATAAAATCAAGCGCTTCCGGTAAATATTCTTCATGGGTGGCCAGCAAATACCATATAGGCATCAATGTTAAACTTAAAATAATGGCCGAATAGCGCAACAGCCGAACAGTAGAACCGACAAGTGCCGATTGCCTATATTCCTCCGCATGCTGCATCAAGTGGAATATTGTAATCGGCAGCAAAATGACGGATGGGGAAGTATCAACAATGATGGCGATATGGCCTTCAAGGAGGTGGGCAGCAACGATGTCCGGTCTCTCAGAATATCGAACAAAAGGCACCGGATGGAACTTTTGCTTAAAGATCCATTCCTCCAAGGTTTTGTCGGCCATTGTCAATCCATCGTGTTTGATTTCTTCGATTCTTTGTTTCACCCATTTTAAATGTTGATCATTGACGATATCTTTAATGTAAGCAATCGCTACATCGGTTCTGCCATTTGAAGTGATTTTGTGCATTTCAAATCGCAGCTCAGGACTCCGAATTCTCCTGCGAATGAGTGCCGTATTGATCATAATATTTTCCGCAAAACCGTCACGGGAACCTCGAATGACTTTTTCATTATCCGGCTCTTCCGGCTGACGACCTGGATAGTTTCTCAACTCTAACAAATAGGCAAATCCATGTAGTGTAACAAAGCCTACTTGGCCGCTTAAGACACCCAGCAAAAATTCTTCCTTGTCTTTCGGCTCGGATTTTCCATAGAAATTGAAAGTATTGTCGAAATAAGTGTCGTCATTGATGTCCTCAGCCGGAACTTGCCCATTATCATCGCTATCAAAGTAAAGCGGAGCCAATTGATCAGTGAGGGTACTTCCGTCAACAAGCCCGCTTATATACACGCATAACACCGGTAATTTTTTCACATAAACATCTTTGATACAAACATCAAAAGATTCATCTTTTCCAAATTTTGAATACAAGAATTCTTTTGCGTCTTCTTTGGATGCAAAAATTCTGTTCGTCATTTATTCACCGTCTTTTTTGTTTTTCTTGTTGTCGTTGATGATGTATCCATCCATTCTTTCAATTGGGCCAAAATTTTCTTTTCAAGCCTCGAGACTTGTACTTGGGAAATGCCAAGTCTTTCGGCGATATCCGTCTGGGTCAAATCGTGATAATAGCGCAAGTAAATAATCGCTTGCTCTCTCTTATCGAGTTTTTTCAACACTTCTTTCAAAGAAATATATTGAAATGGCAATTCGGATTTTTCATCCTTCATTTGATCCATTAACGTGATGGAATCTCCCTCTGATTCAAACAGTTGTTCATGGAGAGAAGCAGGATCTCTCATGGCATCGGTCGCCATTAAGATTTCATCCTGTGATACACCGAGCATTTCGGCCAATTCCGAGACTGAAGGTGGCTTCTCATTGGTCTTTAAATATTCATCGGTCACTTGACGTATTTTAAAATTCAATTCCCGGATGGAGCGGCTCACTTTCACCATGCCGTCATCACGCAAAAAACGCTGTATTTCACCAATAATCATCGGTACCGCATAGGTTGAAAATTTAACGTCATACGATAAATCAAATTTATCCACTGATTTCATTAAACCGATACAACCAATTTGGAATAGATCTTCAAGCTCTACCCCGCGAGAAGCAAAGCGTTGAACAATCGACCAAACAAGCCGCGTATTCCCTTCAATCATTTGTTTCCGTGCTTCCATATCTCCAGCTTGTGCGAGCCTGATCAACTCCCGCATTTTTTCCTGCGTCAACAAAACATTGGACGGCTGTTCGATTGTCCTCATCCCCCTTACTTCTTCCAAATACCCTTAAATAGATTGGCATCCATTTTGAAAAATATTCTTTAAAAAAGGGTGTTGAATTTCATGATGGAATTAAGAAATTTGCTTCATTTTCATGGAGTGAAATTTTTTGGAAAAAGTAACAACCGTTCCAACACCCGGTTCCGATTCCACTTGAAGATGATCCGCGAAACTTTCCATAATCGTAAAGCCCATGCCGGAACGTTCCATATCCGGTTTTGTAGTGAACAAAGGCTCCATCGCTTTTTTAATATCCGGAATCCCTTTTCCTTCATCTTTCACAGCAACCGAAACAACATCGCCTTCGCGAACCGCATGGACTGTGACAATCCCTTTGCCATCCTCGTCATATCCATGAATAATTGCATTGGAGACAGCTTCCGATACGATGGTTTTAAATTCGGAAAGTTCGTCGATCGTTGGATCCAATTGAGCCACAAAACTTGTGATGGCAATTCTCGCCAAGCTTTCATTTTCGCTTAATGCTACGAATGATAGTGTCATTTCATTATCCATTCACAATCCCCCTTGCATATAAAATAGCCTCTTCTTCTTTACCCTCCATCACATACTTGCTTAACCCGGAAAATTGAAATATTTTTTTCATCGTATTGGATGGATTGAGGATGATCGTTTGTCCATTGACCGCATTCAACTCCCGCATGCGGCCCAAGATGAGGCCAACTCCTGAACTGTCCATAAAATTCAATCTCTCTAAATTCCAAATAATGGTGTGTAATTTCCCTTTCAAAATCGTTTTGGAAATGTCTGTTCGAATTTTTTCGGCTTCATGATGATCCAATTCGCCATAGAGTCGGATAATTGCAATATCATTTTCCATATTGATTTCATAATTCATCCGTTACATCGCCTCCTCCCTTCGCAATTCCACATAGCACGTCCAAATTCCTTTTGATTGACAATAGTAGAAGAAATTCGCTGAAACTAGCAAAAATACGACAAACTTTTATTTTTACTTGTTTCTTCTTTTCATCCACCACCTGTCCGATCGATGCAGAATGACGAGCTTGCGAAATAACGAAGAATAAACAGAGGAAGTCAACTAACGGATTGCAAGCTCATCCGGATGGCGACAACTATTTGGCAGAAACCGTTTCGACAATAAACCGGGAGGCCAGGAAACTTATGTACAATCACCTTCCCACTCCCGAAAGCAGACCTTGATTTTGCATGGCTGCTTATTATGAACCTTCCATTTTCCCATTTTTTAGGATACAGACCATCTCTCCTCATGAAACATAAGAAGGTATTACCTAATCAGCTTTAGTATGGAAAAATAGGAAGAATTTTAAACATAAAAAAGAGGCTGGGACAAAACCCTCCTCTAAAATGGAAACAGCCCATGAAATGTTGGAATGAAATTTCATGGGCTATTACTATTTTTTTAATAAAAATAAGGACATCTTCTGATAAAATTTAAGTATCTACCCCAAAAAATTTTATCAAAGGAAGTGTCCTTATGTTCAAATATTATAACATGAATCAATTAGTTTTGCCTCTAGATTTAGAAATAAAATTACAAGAAAATGATATTGCCTTCCACATTCACCATTTAGTTGAAAGTATTCCAGATGAAGCCTTCCAGCCGTTTCTTCGAAATACAGGTTGTCCTGCTTATCATCCACGCATGATGCTAAAAATTATTTTGTGTGCTTATTCCCAATCAGTCTTTTCAGGTCGGAAAATTGAAGCCCTTTTAAAGGACAGTATTCGGATGATGTGGTTGGCACAAGGCTATGAACCAAGTTATCGGACGATCAATCGTTTTCGTGTGCATCCGGAAGTAAAAGAATTAATTCGTCAATGTTTTGTCCAATTCCGTTGCCAACTGGTGGAAGAAAAATTAATCGATCAAGAAGCTATTTTTATCGATGGTACGAAGATTGAAGCGAATGCCAATAAATTTACTTTCGTATGGAAGAAATCCATTGAAAAATACAACCAAAGCTTAATTGAAAAATCCAATCAGCTCTACAACGAACTGTTAGAGAAGGAAATCATCCCTGAAATGGAGCGGGAAAGTGATGGGGAATTGTCCGTAGAAGAACTCGCTCAAATGGTGCAACAAGTCGATGAAGTGATTACGGAATATGACCAAAAGATAGAAGCATCGCCCGATGCCACAGAACGAAAAGCATTAAGAAGCGAACGGAAATATCCGAAGCGAGTGTACAAACAGTTGATTGACTTGATTTTACGTAAACAAAAGTATCAAAAAGACTTCGAAATCTTGGGTGAACGGAATAGTTATTCCAAAACAGACTTAGATGCGACGTTCATGCGAATGAAAGACGACTATATGAAAAACGGTCAATTGAAGGCTGGATACAACGTACAAATCGCAACAGAAGGTCAATACGCACTAGCTTATAGCATCTTTCCAAATCCTACTGATACACGTACATTGATTCCGTTCTTGAATGAGATTGAGAAGCATTATTTTCCATTGCCAAAATATATTGTCGCAGATGCTGGTTATGGTAGTGAACAGAACTATGAGGACATCCTTTCGAATCGAAAATGTGAGGCACTTATTCCATATACCATGTATGAGAAAGAACAAAAGAAGAAATATAAACAAAACCCATTTCATCCAGACAATTGGATGTACGACGAAGAAAGTGATACCTACATTTGTCCGAATCAGCAGCGAGTAACCTTCCGTTATCGTTCTGTACGTACCGATAAGACCGGTTTTAAACGAGAATTGAAAATCTATGAATGTGAAAACTGTTCAGGATGTCCATTTCGTTCATCATGCACAAAAGCAAAGGAAGGCAATCACCGAAAGGTCATGGTGAATGAAAAATGGGAACGACAAAAAGAATATGTAAGAGCGAAGCTTTCAGAAGAAAAAGCAGGTTCTATTTTCCGTCAACGTAAAATGGACGTAGAACCAGTTTTTGGATTCTTGAAGGCTAATTTGCGTTTCACTCGATTTTCCGTCCGAGGAAAATCGAAGGTGGAAAATGAAATGGGGATTGCCTTAATGGCCGTGAATTTACGGAAATACACGGCCAACAAAGATCAACTGACCAAAAATAATGGAGAGAAATGGAAAAAGGAGAATTTGAGTTGGCTCAAATTCTCCTTTTTCCTATTTTGAAGCTAGTTTTGTCCCAGCCTCCCCATGATTGAATTAGCTGATTTTGGTTGTTGATAATTCCTCACATTCCCTGAATGCGAAATGTTTGCAGCCGATGCACTGATTCCGGTTAATGCATCTCAAAGCGCAATCAATCGCTTCACCGGTGCGTTCAAAGAAATTGTCTTCCCCGATTTCTTTCGTCAATCCGCTTTTATCCAAAAGCATCTTCATGCTTGGCTGCACCCCTGTTACAAGGAGCTTTCCACCCTGGGATTTGAAGTTGCGGACTATATTTCTCAAATAGGCCTCACCCGTCGCATCAATAAAAGGCACTTTCCCCATGCGAAGCACGAGGATTTTTGGATGATAATGGATGGATTTTAAAATCCGTTCTTCAAAGGTTTGGGCCGCACCGAAAAACAACGGCCCTTCCACCGTGTAAATGCTGATTTGCGGACAATCCCGCGCTTCGCTTACCACATGGGAATGTACTTTCCCGTTATTTTTATGGTCCGGCAATACTTTCGACACAATCAGCATATCGCTCATCCGCTTCACAAATAAAATGACGGCAAGCAATAATCCCACCATGACCGCGATGGTCAAACTTGTAAAAACGGTAAGCAAAAAAGTGATGACCAACACAAGGGAGTCACCGGATTTCAATTTTAATACATGGGCAAAATGTTTCCGTTCACTCATATTCCAGGCGACAACCATTAACACAGGGGCCAAGCTCGCGAGCGGTATATGCACTGCAAGCGGCGCAAACAACAATAATGTAACAAGGACGAATAAACCATGAATGACTCCGGAAAAAGGGGAAGCGGCGCCAAACTTAATATTGGTGGCTGTTCTGGCAATAGCACCTGTCGCAGGTATTCCGCCAAAGAGTGGCGTCACGATGTTCGCGATCCCTTGTCCGATCAATTCGCGATTCGAATTGTGTTTGCTGTTCGTCATGCCATCCGCTACAACCGCAGATAACAATGATTCAATCGCACCCAACATCGCAATGACAAAAGCCGGCCCCAACAGGGAAACCATCCGATCCGCCGTAATCTCCGGCAACCGGAATTCCGGCAATGTGTTTGGAATCGCTCCATAGGTTGATCCAATCGTTGCCACTTGTCCATTAAAAAAGACGGCTGCAACAACAGAAGATAAAATAATGCCCATCAATGGCCCCGGCACTTTTGGCATCACTTTAGGCGTGATGAGGAGTGTCACCAGGCACAAAAATGCTACCACGATGCTATAGATATTGATTGTATTCAAATGGGTTGCGATTTCTTGCATGTTGTCGATAAAACGTTCATGCTGCTTTAATCCGGTTAAACCGAGAAAATTGGCAATTTGCCCTGTAAAAATGATGACGGCAATTCCAGCTGTAAAGCCGATCGTCACGGGTCTAGGGATATATTGGATGAGTATGCCCAACCGAAAAACACCCATTAATACGAGCATCACACCCGCCATTAAACCTGCAAGCAACAAATCTTCATAACCATAGACAAGCACGACTCCCAACAATACGGGAACAAATGCCCCCGTCGGCCCGCCGATTTGATATTTTGATCCCCCTAACAAAGAAATAAGAATCCCCGCAATAATGGCCGTATAAATTCCGTACTCCGGTTTGACCCCGGAAGCAATCGCAAAAGACATCGCCAACGGAATGGCTACGATTCCAACAATTGTCCCCGAAACTAGATCCCTTTTAAAAGAATTGAATGAATATCCTTCAAATCTACCCCGCCATATTTTATCCATTTTACCCCTTCTTTTTTCTTTTATATGTCTTAAATTTTCTTTGTTAAGTTCTATAATATATAATTTTCATAAAATTGTCACATTTTTTATTAAAAAATAATATTCTGTCAATCTTCTTATCTAATATAGAAAAAAGAGCGGGTTGGAAATTGACGCTTCCCAATCCGCTCTTTTTTATCATGTAGCTGTGTATCATTTTCAAAGATTAATTGGATGTTTTCCTTATTCTGTGATGATCCCTTTGATCAGTGAAGGAGTTTCTATTATTTCATTTGTAATGTTTATATTTGAATAAATTTTTTTCTTAATGTCTTCTATATCTTCCCGATTGGAGTGAATGGTCGCCAAACTTTCCCCTTTTTCGACATGGTCTCCCACTTTTTTGTTCAACACGATGCCTACGGACAAATCGATTTCCGAATCTTTCGTTTCTCTTCCGGCTCCAAGAAGCATCGCCGCAACACCGATTTCATTGGCAATGATTTTTTTAATATATCCTGCTTCCTTGGCTGGAACATCCACTTTATATTTGGCTTGGGGCAATAAATCCGGATGCTCTGTAATGGACGGATCGCCGCCCTGGGAAGCGACAAAGGCTTTAAATGTTTCCAGGGCTTTTCCATTGTTGAGCACTTCCTCCAACTTTTTGCGCGCCTCTTCAATCGACTGTGCTTTGCCGCTGAGCAGCACCATTTGGGAACCCAGGGTTAAGCAAAGTTCTTTTACGTCCTCCGGGCCATGACCTTTCAAAACGTCGATCGCTTCTTTAACTTCCAAAGCATTTCCAACCGCATACCCTAATGGCTGGCTCATATCGGATAAAATGGCAATCGTTTTTCTTCCGACACGGTTGCCGATTTTCACCATCGCATGGGCCAATTCTTCCGCCTCTTCCACCGTTTTCATGAAGGCGCCTTCACCGACTTTGACATCCAAAACAATGGCATCCGCGCCGCTTGCAATTTTTTTGGACATAATGGAGCTGGCAATCAGCGGAATGCTGGGGACGGTACCGGTCACATCTCTCAAAGCATAGATTTTTTTATCTGCCGGTGTCAAATTTCCGCTTTGGCTGACAACGGCCATTTTGATGTCATTGACTTGCTTGATAAATTGTTCGCTCGTCAGTTCCACCTTAAATCCCGGGATGGATTCCAATTTATCGATCGTCCCGCCTGTATGGCCCAACCCCCGGCCGCTCATTTTGGCTACGGGCACTCCGCATGCGGCGACCATCGGGGATAAACAGATAGTGACTTTATCCCCTACACCGCCTGTGGAATGTTTATCGCATTTGATTCCTTGAATCGGAGACAAATCAATCGTATCCCCTGATTCCACCATCGCCATGGTTAAATCCGTCCGCTCCCGTTCAGTCATGTCTTGGAAGTAGATGGCCATCAGCAAACTTGCGGCTTGGTAATCAGGGATGGTGCCTTCCGTATAGCCTTTGACGAAAAATTGAATTTCCTCTGTTGACAGCTCTTTGCCATCCCGCTTTTTTTCAATAATATCGACCATTCTCATGAGACTCACCCCGCTATTTTAAACTTGATAAAAAACTCGTACCGTAAGCTGGCGCCGGAACCTTAAAGTTTTCTGCAACCGTAGCCGCGATATCCGCGAAAGTTTCCCGCAAACCTAAAGTTCCAGTTTCTTTAAATTGTTTGGAGTAAACGAGCAGTGGCACAAATTCCCGCGTATGGTCCGTTCCTTTAAAGGTTGGATCATTTCCGTGGTCCGCTGTGATGATCAGCAAATCGTCTTCCTTTAATAAGTCCAATACTTCCGGCAAGCGCGCGTCAAATTCCTCCAACGCTTTTCCATAACCGATCGGGTCCCTTCTATGTCCATACATCGCATCAAAATCTACCAAATTCAAAAAACTTAATCCGTGGAAATCCCTCTTTACCGTTTCAACCAACCGATCCATTCCATCCCCATTGTTTTTCGTCCGGATGGCCTCCGTCACCCCTTCGCCATTATAAATATCGGAAATTTTCCCAAGGGCGATCACATCAAAGCCATGATCTTTCAATTCATTCATTGTCGTTCTTCCAAAAGGCTTGATGGCATAATCATGGCGATTGGCTGTACGCGTAAAGTTGCCCGGCGTTCCTGTAAAAGGGCGCGCAATGACACGGCCTACCAGATATTCCGGCTGCAACGTAAGTTTCCGGGCAATTTCACAAATTTTGTACAGTTCTTCCAAAGGAACAATTTCTTCATGGGCAGCAATTTGAAGAACGGGATCTGCCGAAGTATAAACAATGATCGCTCCCGTTTCCATATGCTCTTTCCCCAATTCTTCGATGATGGCAGTACCGCTGGCCGGTTTGTTGCCAATCACTTTCCGTCCTGTCCGCTCTTCCAGTTGACGAATCAATTCTTCCGGAAAACCATCAGGGTATACTTTAAAAGGTTTATCCACTTGAAGCCCCATGATTTCCCAATGTCCTGTCATCGTATCTTTTCCAGCCGATGCTTCCTGCATTTTTCCGTAATATGCTTTCGGGTTTGGAACCTTTTGGACCCCTTTTATTTCCCGGATATTGCCTAAACCCAATGCTTCCATATTTGGCACATTTAGTCCGCCCATTGCCTCCGCAATATGGCCAAGGGTATCACTTCCGGCATCGCCAAATTCCGCTGCATCGGGCGCCTCCCCTATTCCAACAGAGTCCATTACGATTAAATGAATTCGTTTAAATAATTGCATCCCTTTTTCCTCCTTTGCCTTTCCATCTACGCACGAGGATGGAATTGTTTATAAACTTCCGAAAGTCTCGTTTTACTAATATGCGTATAAATTTGTGTCGTAGAAATGTCCGCGTGACCCAACATTTCTTGCACCGCCCGAAGATCCGCGCCATTTTCAATCAAGTGAGTGGCAAAACTGTGCCGCAACGTATGGGGGGTCATCTCTTTTTTAATATTGGCAGCGAGGGCATGCTGTTTCAGTATTTTCCAACATCCTTGCCGCGTTAAACGCTTGCCTCTCCGGTTGATGAAAAATGCATCCGTTTTTACATAATTTCCTTGCAACAGGGGTCTGGCTTGCTGCAAATATTTTTCGCATGCATACAGCGCACTTTTTCCCAACGGTACAATCCGCTCCTTGCCGCCTTTCCCAAAAATGCGGACAAATCCCATCGACAGATGTACATCTTCCAAATTCAATTCGACGCATTCACTTATCCGCATTCCTGTTCCATACAGCAATTCAATCATGGCCACATCCCGTACTCCTTGGGGTTTGGATTGATCCGGCGCTTGCAATAATGCTTCGATTTCCGCAATGGATAATACTTTCGGTAACGTCTTCTCGATTTGAGGCATTTCAATATGGACTGTAGGATCATGATCAGCGATTTTTTCCCTTAATAAAAATTGATGAAACGAACGGATTGATGAAATGTGGCGGGCAATGGTGCGCGAAGATTTCCCTGTTTCTCTTAAATGTTCCAAATAAAGAAGGATTCTGGAACGGTCCACATCGTTTAAACTTTCTATTTTTTGCACTGTATGTAAATGTTCTATATAATCTTCCAAATCTCTGCGATAGGAAGCCAACGTATTTTCTGAATATTGCCGCTCGACTCTTAAAAAATGGAGATAATCAAGGACGGCTTCTTGTGCTTCTCTCATGATTTTCACCTGTCCCTTCTTAATTAAAATGATAGAGATTTATTTGATGGCATACAAGATTTAACAGTTTTTGTTTAAAGATTTTTAAAAGTCGCCCTGATTTTGCCTGAAGCCGCTAGCATCTCTATTCATCTTGCAAGTATTTTCAGAAATCTGCAAGTGTCTTTAGGATTTTCCAAAAAAATATGTAAAACCAGGTTTCTAATATTTGTAGGAATTGGAATAAGTTATCAATGAAGATGAACAAAAAACCCCTAAATAGGAGATTCCTATTTAGGGATTATTCATTTTCTATTGTTCCCTTTTCTTGACACCGATGACAAATTCCATGGAATGTGAGCCGATGGTCTTTGATAATAAAATTCCACCGTTTTTCTACTACCATTTCTACTTCTTCCAGCAAATCTTCTTGAATTTCGTCCACTGAGCCACATTCGATACAAACTAAGTGATGATGGAAGTGTTTTGCACCCTCTTGTCGAAGATCGTATCTGGAGACGCCATCTCCAAAATTGATTTTGTCGACAATTTTCAATTCCGTTAATAACTCAAGAGTGCGATACACTGTGGCAAGACCGATTTCAGGCGCTTTTTCTTTCACCAATAAATAAACGTCTTCCGCGCTCAAATGGTCTTCTTCATGTTCCAATAGTACTGCTACTGTCGCTTCACGTTGTGGCGTCAGTTTATAGCCAGCACTATGTAATTGCTTCTTTATACGATCAATACGGCTTTCCATATGACGCCCTCCTAAACACATTCCATTATAACAAAAGACCAATTTTAATTACAAGGTCAGGGTTAATTAATAATGTAAGAAATCACGAACATTTCCCCCAACCCCATCATTGTAAAGGCCATTACCAATGTAAAAAATAATTTCTTATTAAATACAAATTTACGATTCGTCCCTACTTTTCTCGTTCCAAAAACGGAACATAGCGCTAATAGTAAGATACAATAAATTAGCTGAAATGGAAACCACCAAACACTATAAACGAGAATGGACTCTTGCTGCGTCAGTAAAAAAACCGAACCAAAACCGAAAAATGTCGCCTTGATCGCTACCACCAGTTTAGCAAAAAAATGAAGATACGGGTGAGTGGTAAAAAATAATACAAATAATGCCCAAATCAGTATCGGCAATGCCGTTTGCCAAATTGTGACATCGGTCAACTCCAGCACTCTTGGATCCACCAATTTTATGAGATTCATAGACTTGTCCAAAGAAAAAGCTTGGAAACAGATGACGCCGCTGACGAAGCCAATGGCCAATAAAAAGGCATATTGAATGAAATAAATGGAACGAAACATAAGCATTTCCCCTTTCGTTGTTAACAGCTTATGCTCGTCCACGGGTATTATTAGTACGAAATTTGGTAAATTCTATCGAAATTTCGCTCTACATAATCTTACTTCTCGTTTAATTTATACCAAAGCACACTGAATGCCGTTTTCGCATCATAGATTTGCTGATTTTTCACCATTTCTTCCGCTTCTTCAAGGGTAGCTTCGATGATGGAAACAAATTCATCTTCGTCCAATTCACGTTTCTCTTCAATTTTATACAAATCTTTCGCAACAAAAAGGTGAATGATTTCGTTGGCAAATCCAGGGGAGGTATAAAAAGACTGAATATGGGTTAATTCCTTGGCACCGTAACCCGTTTCCTCTTCAAGTTCCCTTCTTGCACATACGGCCGGCTCCTCTCCCGGTTCGAGTTTCCCCGCCGGAATTTCAACAATGGTGCGTTCCAACGCTTTCCGATATTGTTCGACAAACACAATCTTTCCATCCTTCGTGATTGGAATGATTGCAACAGCTCCCGGATGATGGATGATTTCCCGTTTGGCAGGTTTCCCGTTTGGCAAAATCACATCATCCACTGTTAATGTCACAACTTTTCCTTTAAAAATTTCTGTCGATTGAACGGTTTTTTCTTCAAATTTTTTCATACCAATTCCTCGCTTGTCCTTCATACTGAATTCATTGTACCATTAGTGATAGAAAATGAAAGAATGAATGCAGGTGATTCCATGAAAAAAAGAAGATTGGGAACAAGTGACTTTGAGATTTCAGAAATCAGCTTGGGCTGCATGTCTTTGCCGGCTTCGGTGGAAGAAGCAAGGCCGGTGATCGAAACAGCAATCGAACAAGGCATCAATTATTTTGATACGGCAGATCTTTATGATAAAGGCGTCAATGAAGAAGTTGTCGGGGAATGTTTAAAACGGTACCGCGATCAAGTCTACATCGCCACAAAAGTGGGAAACCGCTGGAATGAAAAAGGCGACGGCTGGTATTGGGATGCCTCGAAAGAACATATCGAAGAAGGAATCAAAGACAGCCTGCGCCGATTAAAAACGGATTATATCGATCTATACCAGCTTCATGGCGGAACAATCGATGATCCGTGGGATGACATCATTGAAACGTTTGAGACATTAAAGAAAGAAGGCCTCATCCGGGAATACGGCATTTCTTCCATTCGCCCCAACGTGTTCCAGCCGTTCTTTGAAAGAAGCAATGGCATCTCCAACATGATGCAATACAGCATTTTCGACCGCCGACCGGAAGAATGGTTCCCGTTTTTTGAAGAAAAGAAAGTGTCCGTTGTGACGAGAGGATCCATTGCAAAAGGATTATTGACAGATGAATGGAAAAAACGGGTGGAAAAAGTGGATTCTTATTTAAATTACTCAAAAGAAGAACTCGTTTCGATTTTGGAAAAGATCGAGAAAGAATTTGGATCCGTCCATCCTGCCGCCATCGCTTTCAATTTGAGCCAACCTGCTGTGGCATCCATTGTCGTGGGGGCAAGAACGAAGGAACAACTGCTGGAAAACATCAAAGCTTATGAGGAAGCCCAAAGCATCGAGGATACTTCTTTCATCAAAACCATCACAAAACAAGAAATTTACACGGATCACCGATGAAAAAATATTTGTTTTTCGTAACCGCTGCGCTCCTCGGTTTATATTATCTTTCCAGCATGCCTTATGAACAGCAGACCATTGTTCCGGAATTGAGGGTATTGCTCCGCGATCAGCCTTTTTATGAACTATTAAGCAAAATTGAAGTGAGCTACTGGGGTCGGACGATTTCGGTTGAAACGAGAGGATATTATTATTTCATTGAATTTTTATTCCGCAAAACGATGCATTTTGTCGGATACGGAATTGTTGCTGTACTCTTATATTTACTATTCCGCAAACTGAAATGGATATTTCCTTCCATCATCGCTTGCATTTGCACTTTTTTCATTGCCGCATTGGATGAATATAACCAGACCCTTGTCGAAGGCCGTACAGGCATGTTTGAAGATGTGTTGCTTGATACGGCTGGAGCTGTCACTTTTGTTTTATGCCTAAAAGTTATATCCACTATAAAATATTTATGGAATAGGAAAAGGTCCGTGAATTGAATAGATAGACGATTGATTCACGGACCTTGATCAAATCAAAAAACATCCTTTCTCTTTTTAAGAAAAGGATGTTTTTTGATTTAGCGTTGAAAATGGATTTCCGCTCAGAGGTCAGAATCAGGTTTACACATACGCTCCTCCGGGTTCCCAGGGACACTTCGAAGCGGATTGACAGGGTCACTCCTTCCGTCTCTCCAATCAATTTTTACTAACTCCTTACTAATTGAAAATCCATAAAATAAATTTTTATTATTTCCGAAAAATTCACAATCTTTTACAAATAAAATATTTTTTACATCAAAAACAAACCATCACAAACCCCGAGTCCCTCTTTTGATTAAAAAATCCCCTTTCGTCCATATTTTCAACTCGAAGATTCCCTTTATAATTCTATTTCTATACAAATTATTGAAAATAAAATAGTTTATTGATAAAATTTCAAAGTTATCATCAATAGGATTGATGAATGTATTTAAAAATATTGATAACAAAACTGAAACGATTTTTCATTGGTTTTGGGGGCAACATAATGGAACAGAGAGAATTAAAGAGAGATTTGAAAAACCGCCATGTCCAGTTAATTGCCATTGGCGGAACGATTGGTACGGGGCTGTTTTTGGGTTCCGGGGCTGCGATTTCCAAAGCGGGCCCATCCATACTGTTAGTTTATTTAATCGTTGGAACTGCCCTATTTTTTGTGATGCGTTCCCTCGGTGAACTGCTTTTATCCAATGCCGGGTACCAATCCTTCACCGATTTTGCGGCAGATACAATTGGGCCGTGGGCAGGTTATGTCACAGGCTGGACCTATTGGTTTTGCTGGATTATGACGGCGATGGCCGATGTGATTGCCGTCGGTGTTTATGTCCGTTATTGGTTTGACATTCCTCAATGGATTCCGGCATTGATTGCCATTATCCTATTACTCGTTTTGAATCTTTTAACCGTGAAACTGTTTGGGGAATTGGAATTTTGGTTTGCCTTAATCAAAGTCATTACCATCGTCGCTTTGATCGCCATTGGCCTTTTTTGGCTGATCATTCGTTTTAAAACGGATTCCGGAGTTGTTTCCATTCGCAATATTTGGAGTTACGGCGGATTGTTTCCAAATGGGATAGCCGGATTCCTGTCCGCTTTCCAGATGGTCGTCTTCGCCTTTGTTGGGGTCGAACTGGTGGGCGTGGCAGCCGCGGAAACGTCCAATCCGGAGAAAAATATACCGTCTGCCATTAATAAAATTCCGATCCGGATTTTGTTGTTTTACGTAGGGGCGATTTTCGTCATTTTATGCATCAATCCTTGGACTGAGCTAAGCGCCGCCAACAGCCCCTTTGTGCAAGTATTTGCTTTGGCGGGTATTCCCTTGGCGGGCGGCATCATCAATTTCGTTGTGCTGACATCTGCCGCTTCTGCCGGAAACAGCGGTTTATTTTCCACAAGCCGGATGATGTACAATTTAAGCAAGCATAGTCAAGGCCCGAAATTTCTATCAAAGCTGAACCAAAACTTTGTCCCGGGGAATGCGCTTGTTGTTTCCGCCATCGTTCTTTCCATCGGAGCATTATTAAGCTACGTCATTCCTGATACAGCATTTGGAGTGGTGACAACAATCAGCGCCATCTGCTTTATTTGGGTATGGAGCATCATCTTAATTTCACACATCATCTATACAAAGAAACACCCGGATTTACATAAAAAATCCCATTTTAAAGCGCCGCTTGCTCCATATATGAACTATGCCATTTTAATATTTTTTGTTGCCGTGTTGATTATTATGTTCATGTCCGAAGAAACAAGAATGGCCGTTATGCTCACACCAATTTGGTTCATCATGCTGTTTATCACATACGCCCTTCGCAAAAAACGTTGATGCGTTGGGCGTTTTTTTATTGAGTGGAAGTTGATTTATGTGAGGTTGCGCCAATATCCGCTTTCAACAACAGGAATGCAACGGAGGACCCACGCCGTTGAATACCGGAAGCACTCATCTCCGAAACAGAGGTTTTATGCAAAAGTAGCCGGTCATAAAAAAGGTGTCGCCTTTCCGCGACACCTGTCAACTAAATTTCGAGCCTTGATTTCCGTACTTTTCCAGCAATTCTTCAAAGCTCATATTCTTTTCCCGCTGTTTTCTCTCAAACTCAAGTCTTGCTTGCCGTTCTTCCTCTTTTTTTCTTTCTTCTTCAAGCAATTCTTTTTTTGCCGCTTTCAATTTTTCCAGCATTTCCTGGTTCAGTTGTTCTTGAAGGGAAATTCCTTCATTGTTTTCAATTGTTTTTTGAGAAGATTGTTGCTTTTTCTTTTTTGCCATCATGTTCACCTGCTTTAGTCTTATCGTTGAACGATGGTTGCAACTCCCTGTCCTCCACCGATGCAAAGGGTGGCAAGCCCCAGCTTCGCGTCACGTCTTTTCATTTCATGAAGAAGCGTAACCAAAATGCGCGCTCCACTCGCACCGATTGGGTGTCCAAGGGCAATTGCCCCACCATTTACATTCAGTTTATCAGAATCAAAGTGAAGTTCGCGATCCACAGCTATTGATTGAGCTGCGAAAGCTTCATTTGCTTCAATTAATTCGATTTGATCAAGAGTCAAATCTGATTTTTTCAATGCCTTTCGAACCGCTTCAGCAGGCCCGATTCCCATAATTGCTGGATCCACCCCGACAGCGGCATTGGCGACAATGGATGCAAGAGGCGTGATTCCAAGTTCCTCCGCTTTCTTCTTTGACATCACAACAACTGCTGCCGCACCGTCGTTAATACCTGAGGCGTTCCCGGCAGTGACTGTTCCATCCTTTTTGAAAGCAGGACGCAACGCGGATAGTTTTTCTACAGTTGTGCCCGGGCGAACAAATTCATCCGTATCAAAAATGATTGGATCCCCTTTTCGTTGAGGGATTTCCACCGGCACAATTTCTTCTTTAAATTTACCTTCCACGATGGCTTTTGCCGCACGGGCTTGGGAACGTGCCGCGAACTCATCCTGTTCTTCCCGCGTAATATGATATTGGGAAGCCAAATTTTCCGCCGTGATTCCCATATGGTAATCATTGAAGGCGCACCATAGGCCGTCATGAATCATGCTATCCACCAAATTTTGATCACCCATTTTAAAACCGGAGCGGGCATTTTTCAAAAGGTATGGCGCTTGGCTCATATTTTCAAAACCGCCGGCCACCACAATATCCGCTTCCCCTACCGCAATCGCTTGTGACGCGAGATGCACGGATTTCAAACCGGAACCACAGACTTTATTGATCGTCATGGCTGGCACCGTTTCCGGAAGCCCTGCCTGAATGGCTGCCTGACGTGCAGGATTTTGACCCAGTCCAGCTTGAAGTACATTTCCCATGATAACTTCATCCACTTGATTTGGTTCAATACCTGCCCGGTGTAAAGCTTCTTTAATGACAATCGAACCTAATGTCGGAGCTGGAATGTCTTTTAACGAACCTTGGAAGGAACCGATGGCTGTTCTGACTGCGCTTACAATAACAACTTCTTCTAACATGAACTTCTCCCCTTTATTCAGACTCCAATCGCACACGATTTTGCATAATCTGTTAATATAATTATATCAGTATAAAAATTGGAACAAAACCGTGCAATTTTATTCTACCAGATGATATGTGAAATTTTGTTCTTTTACTACAAAATTTTTGTTCATTTGCGATATTTTCGAACTTTCCGAAATATATTAGTGGTTATACATAATTTGATATCAGGCGAGGAGGTGCTTATATTGAAAAAGAAAAAGAAAAAAATATTCTGGTTTTCTACGATTATTACAACGATTGCAAGCGTGCTCACTACGATTTTTGGTTTTGCTTTAACCAATCGACTCATGTATATCCAGAAAAAAGATGATGCATTTATTTTAGACAGGGAACTAAAAGCGAATCGATTTGATGAAAAATGGTTCAACAGCATAAAAAAAGATGAATTTACCATCGACTCCCCTAACGGCTACCCAATCAAAGGGATTTTTCTGCAACCATGCCCGACAAAAAATACGGTCATCATATGCCACGGGGTTACCGAAAACAAAATCAATTCGATCAAATATGCGCGCATGTTTGAAAGGCTTGGGTTCAATTCCTTTGTATACGATCATCGAAGACATGGCGAATCCGGCGGAAAAACGACAAGTTATGGATATTATGAGAAGTTTGATTTAGCGGCCGTTGTCAAAACGGTTCGTTCCGTCATCGGGGAAGAAGCCATCCTGGGCATTCACGGGGAATCAATGGGCGCGGCGACAATGCTTTTATATGCGGGATCCATTGGAAATCATGTGGATTTTTATATCTCCGATTGCGCTTTTTCAGATTTTGAAGAACTTTTGCGGCATATCGTCAAAAATTCCACCCGCATCTCGCCAAACATTCCAATCCATTTGGCAGATTTATTCCTGCGTTTCCGTGATGGATACCGATTTAAAAATGTAGCCCCCAAAGATGTGGTACCGAATATTAAGAAGCCGGTGTTATTTATCCATAGCATTCCCGATTCGTTCATCCCTTGTCAAATGACGGAAGAAATGTACGAATTGAAAAAAGGTCCGAAAAGATTAAAATTGTTTGAACGCGGTCTTCATGCCCAATCTTTCAATGAAAATCCGGTGGAGTACGAGGAAACGGTAAGAAATTTTTTGCAAGAATATGTGATGAATGAAAGAGAGAACGGCTAAGACGATATG
This sequence comes from Ureibacillus sp. FSL W7-1570, assembly GCF_038593265.1. Lineage (GTDB taxonomy): Bacteria > Bacillota > Bacilli > Bacillales_A > Planococcaceae > Ureibacillus > Ureibacillus suwonensis. Next base: position 314,416 of record NZ_CP151979.1, on the reverse strand, counting down.
GTTAACCGATGATTCCTCAAATGACGCCCTCGTAACAGCAAGAGGGCTTTTGATGTGTTAAGTCATTCTTGTGGAAAAGTTTCTTTCACTTTATGACCGATTTGGTAAAGGGAATGCTATAAAAAATGAAAAATACTCAACCTCTGCGTATCAAGAGATTGAGCTTTTTCAATTCAATGAGAGAATGTTATTTCATCCAATGTACGCATGTTATAAAAAGAGATATATTGCCAAAAACATGAATAAGCTGCCAACCATGACAAATACATGCCATATCGCGTGGTTATAAGGAATATTTTTATTTTGGTAAAAATACGTTCCAATTGTATAACTTAACCCGCCAGCTAATAACACCAACACACCTTTGATCGTCAAATATTCAATGACTGGTTGAAAAACAAAGATGACGAGCCATCCCATCCCGATGTAAACGAGTAGTGATGTTCTTTTAAAACGATGGACAAAAAATTGTTTTAAAATAATTCCAATAACAGCGAATCCCCATTCAATCCCTACAAGCGTCCACCCGGCTGTTCCTCCGATGGCAATTAATGCGACGGGGGTATACGTTCCCGCAATTAAAAGGAAAATGGAGCTGTGATCCATTTTTTTTAGAAAAACTTTATGTTTTGGAATTGAATGGTACAGTGTGGAAGCCAGGTAAAGGAGAAACATCGAGACTCCAAAAATAATGTAACTAATAAGCTCCACTTTCGTTCCTGTACTTTGTGCTTTTCCAATTAATAAAATCAATGCTGGAATGGTTAAAAGTGCACCTATTCCATGGGTTAATGCATTCCAAAACTCTTCTTTTTTACTATATGAACGATTCATTGCAACAGACTGTGTCATCATCCTCACCTCTGTTTTTATTATGTGAATATAACATTATTTCAAACAGGGGAAGATGTAATGAAAATTATGTGATAAATGTCATATCCAACCAATCGTGTTGAAGATTTTAAGAAATTGAAAAAGCTTGTGAATCTACCCAATATAATTTCACAAGCTTAAACTGTTGCTAAATATAAATAAAAAGGTTATCCTCCTTCAGAATAAATTCCGATGTAGGACAACCTTGTATGATTATTTTTGCTTATCTTGAATTTTATTTAATTGAGCCATCATTTGACGAACTTGCTTTTCAGATGGTTTTCGTCCCATTTGTGCCATCATCACACGAATCATTTGTTCATTGATTGGTGGGTTTTCTTTTAAGTATTTCATCATGGATTGACGTGCCAAGTAAAAACCTAAAGCTACACCAGCCACTAACGCAACAATAATTAACAATATTGCTAACCAAGTATCCAAAATACTTACCTCCTTCTCAACTTATACCGCGAAAAACTCTCCACGTTGGATTATACACTATTCATACTATGGATTCTAGCTTTTCCACAGTTTTTCAAATCGAATGCACTATACATACCTTTTGTATTGTAACCAAATTTCTTGATAAGATAAAGATATTTTTCCAAAATATATTATTCGAAATTTTCTCATTTTATTGCACAAAAAAATCCGAACGCATTTGAAACACTCTCTGTGAGAATTTCAAACACCGTTCGGATGCGGCAATTTCATTTAATCCGACTTATTTGGAATTTTCAGTAATCCATTGTTCAATATATGGATATCTCTCAGCCACTGCCCGTTTTCCGGTAATCACTGAAACATGTCCAGCATTCACAACGTGCAACGTTTTGTTTTTGCTGGATACTTTCTCATTTAATGGTTCAATCTGATGCGGTAAAACGATATTGTCTCGAGTGGCTACGATATTTAATAAATTCGCCTTAATATTTGACAACAATACCCGTTCCCCACGGATTTCTAATTCATTGTTAATCAATTTGTTTTCTTGGTAAAAATCGCGTATCCATTGGCGATATGCCTCACCAGGGAAAGGCACACCATCATTCAACCATTTTTGCATCAGTTTCCAATTGAGCACTTTTTCTTCATTTTGAATGTTTGAAGCGACATTGACATAAACACCTACAGTATTTGATAAAGGATTTAACAACTTATTGCCAAAGTCAATGAATTCAAATGGGACATTTCCAAAAGTTTCAACAATATTATCCAATTTGAAGTAACGTTTATCCAACCAATTGGTATAAAGTCCTGCATCTTGGAAATCGATTGGGCTTGTCAGCAAAATCAGATTCCGGATTGGCAGTTTATTTTGATAGAGGGCTGTGAAAATGGCCGTCATTGTACCGCCCATGCAATAACCAAACATCGTGATTTCTTTGGCGCCGGAATGTTTCAGCACCTTTTTGGCCGCCCGTGGAATATAATCGACAATATAATCTTCCAATTTCATATGGCGGTCTTCGTAACCGGCTGTACCCCAGTCCAAAAGATACACGTCATGACCGCGGTCCGTTAAATATTCGATTAAACTGTTTCCAGGATATAAATCCAAAATATAAGGTTTATTAATAAGTGCATAAATCATCAATATAGGGACTTTATTCGTTTTTTCTTTATTCGGCTGATAACGGTAAAGTTTCGCTTTATTTTTTGTCCAGATCACTTCTTTTGGTGTTTGACCCACTTGCGGATCCGGATCAGTGAACAATACTTCATTAAAACGTTTCAACTTTTCAAGCGTTTCATTTTTTGGCAAGCTATCATACCATTCTTTAATTGGTGTTGTATCAACAGTAACCACATAATCCCTCCCAACAATCTTTCCGACAAAGTGTTACATATATAGGCCGCCGTTTACCGCAATTGCCTGGCCTGTCACATAATCCGCCTGAACCAGGTATAATACCGCCTGAGCCACTTCGCTCGGTTCACCTAATCGTTTCATTGGAACTCTCGCAATGATGTTGTTCAACACTTCTACCGGCATGGCCGCCACCATTTCTGTTCCAATATATCCAGGGCACACTGCATTTACGGTGATTCCTTTCGATGCCGTTTCTAAAGCAAGGGATTTAGTGAAACCCAAAATACCGGCTTTCGTTGCTGCATAGTTTGTTTGCCCAAAGGCGCCAGCTTGGCCGACGATGGAACTGATGTTCACAATGCGTCCATAATTTTGGTCCATCATATGCTTTATCACTGCTTTGGTTGCGTTAAAAACACCATTCAAGTTGACGTTGATGACAGCGTCCCATTCTTCTTTCGAAATTTTTCTAAATGTACGGTCTTTCGTAATCCCGGCATTGTTGATCAAAATATCAATTTTGCCGAATTTTTCAACCACTTCGGCTGCAAGTTTTTCCGTATCTTCGTAAACAGAGACATCCGCTTGCAATGCATGGAATTTTCCGCCTTCTTCTTCAATCGTTTTTGCCACGTCCTGAATATGCTTAGGGCTGTTGTTATATGTGCCTACAACCGTTGCACCATTTCTGGCCAGCACTTTTGCGATTTCCGCCCCGATCCCACGGGATGCGCCTGTAACAATCGCCACTTTTCCTTCCAATGGTTTTAACGCATTTACCTTTTCTACTTCAAATACTGTAGTCGTCATAAAACAGTCTCCCTTTCTCATCATATTTTTCTATTTTAATAAAAGTATTATTTTGAAACCGTTTTATTGGCGGTAGCGGCCACTGAAGCCTTCGATTCTTCAGCCAGCTCCAACGTTTTGGTCAATAGATCTATGACTTTATCCAATTTCTTTTCCAACGAAGAAACGGATTTTTTAAGGCTGTCAATTTCTTTTTGGATCTTCTCCCGTTGCAAATCATACTCATCTTCCAATTGGTCGATTTTGGAATCTACATTAATGATTAAAGAAGCCACATTCGCGATTTCGTCCCGGGTAGGAATGTTCGCTTGTTTCAAATAGCTTTCCGTCATTTTATTGACAAGTTCTTGATATTGAACATATTGGCTTTGAATTTGACCTAAACTTTCAGCAAAGGACTTCTTTTCGAGGGTTTCTTGAATCGTCTCTTGCCATACACTTTCCGTTTTGTTATAAATTTCTTTCCATAATGTAAACACATCAAAGGATGATTGGGTCAAGGATCATCATCTCCTCCACTAAAATTTCTTTGTTATAAAAACAACATATTTTAATATATTATTTATGTATTTTTTTCATTCTTATGAATATATCACAAAATTGTGAACTTTCCTGAAAAAATGTTGTTTAAATTTTCAAAAAACAATTGACAAAGTTTACATATAAGTGTAAATTACATATATAAGTAAATAGCAGAAGGCGGTGTAAAAATATTGGTATCGAAAGATGAAAAAAAGAAGCCGAAAAGTCCAAGTATTGGTGCGCCGAAAAACTTTTTGATTCCGATCATGTTATTGCACTTGAGAGAATTTAATACCCATGGTTATGAACTGATGGAGAAAATTACGAAATTCGGTATTGAATCATTGGATCATGGAAATTTCTATCGCCTGTTAAGACAACTGGAAAAAGACAATTTGGTTACTTCCGTTTGGGATACAAGTTCCGGGGGCCCTGCCAAACGCATTTATTCCATCACAGAAGCCGGAGAAAAATATTTGGATATGTGGGCCAATTCATTGAGTGAATATCAAAAGCTGTTAAATCAATTTTTCAATTTATATAACCCATTTTTTTCAACAGGCAGCACCTTTCAATCGCAGCAAAAAGTCGAAGCAACTCCTAAAGAAACGAAAAAAACATCCGCAGCAACAAACACAGCCTCAACCAAAGTAAAAGCCGCAGCATCCTCTTCAAAACCTAAAACCACTCGCACTCGCAAAACAAAAGCTCAACATTCCGGTACACCTGAGGAACAACCCCAATCTTGATATTCGGATGTATGCATTGCAAAATGCATTCATTATAAATTAAATTTCTCGTTACATTAAAGGAGGAAATCAAGTAATGGCAAAAGAGCAAATTGCAAAAGGTGTAGATTTAGTATGGGACAGCTGGGTTAATAGCTTAAAAACAATCGAAAAAGTACAAGAAGATTTCGAAAAAAGAGCTCTACAAGCATTTAATGTTCAAAAAGAGTTCATTGAGTCTTCTGTGAATGCCATCAATGCTATTGAAGAAGAAGCAAAAAAAGCTTCCAAAGAGTGGCAAGAAAGACTTGAAAACAGCTTAAAGGAATTGGGCAAAGAAGGTCAGTTTGATGAAGTGTCAAAATGGCTTGAAAGTGTCCAAGAAATTACAGATAAAGCTCAAAACCTTGCATGGAAACCAAACAATGCGCTATTAGATCTTTTCGCCAACGCCCAAAAACAAATTGAAATCACGCTTCAACAAGCCATTGAACAACAAAAGCAAGAACGCATCGAAACATTAGGTAAAATCGAAGAGATTGCGAACCAATTGAAAGAGACACATAAAAAACTGTTGGCAGTCGCTGATTAATTCTTCCTTGTTTGCACTTATATATATTTTATATAAGTAAACATATCCCCTTTCTTAAATAAGATCCCCTCAATTCCCTGAAAACCCTGTTGCACGTTCGGTGACAACAGGGTTTTCAAATTTTCCTAATAGGACGCATATTTCACCGGCTTTAACCAACCACATTCGTATTCCTCTTTATTAAACGCAAGAAATGAATCATTGATTTGGCTCAAGCATTGAAACAGATCCAAATCAAGCATGCGCGATCCTTCACATATCGCTTCAATATAATATTCAAAAACCTTGATTTTAATTCGCCCTTTTAATTTATGTTCAAATCCTAAATAACCGTCCATCCAACGCATTGCAGGAAAACATTTTTGAAGATGTTCATAAATTTTTCCCTCTACATTTCCTTCCATAGGCTCACAAATGTAACTTAATTGCTTTTTTGCAGAGGACTCTTGCTCGTCATCGATTTTTGCTACCATCTCTAGCAGCATTCTTTCCCTTCCAAAGACAAATGACTGGTATTGTTTTTTTATGTTAAAGATTGAATAGATTCTCATCCGCTTGTCCTCCTTTCTGACTTCATTATAATTTAAAGATTTCGAATATTTTGTCAAAACTTGTCCCAATAATAGATTTTTTTTTGTCAAAATCCGATGAAATCACTACCTATTCAACAATAAAAAACTTTTATAAATCTCATTTTTGTAAAGGTTGATTTTAAAAATGTATACCCATTTCTTTCCCATATAAACCACACTTAGTCACTCGGTCTCAAGACTTAGGGGAAAATACAATTCAAGGTCGTTTTGAGAAAACAAGTTGAATTGTAACATGAAAGTACAATGATGAAAGGAGAATGAATATGAAAAAATTGCTTCTGCTGCTTCTCGCAATCGTTTTAGTTTGCGTCGTACTCGCCACTTTAGGGCCACTGATGGGACTTGCTTTTTCCCTGGCATTCATCTTTCTTGGAATGCATTATTACGTCAAAAGCCGGTCTGTTGTCAGCAAGGTGCTTTGGATCCTCATCGGCTTGATCGGAATTATGATGGCCGTATCCAATATCCCGGCACTTTTGGGGCTTGTGTCAATCATCCTCTTATATGTTTTGTATAAACAATGGAAAAATGAAGAGGTATCGATTGCAATGAATGAAGAAGATCCATTCACAAACTTTGAAAATGAATGGTCAAAAATACAAAAAAAGGAGAGATTTTAATGAATTTATTCAAACGATTCCGGTATACGTTGGAAGCGGATTTGCACGCGCTATTTGATAAAAAAGAAGAGAAAAATCCGGTGGCGATGCTGAACCAGTATATTCGCGAAGCCGAAAAAATGACGGAGCAAACTGGCAAATTGTTAGAAAGACAAAGACGGTTAAAAGAAGAATTGGAGCAAAAATTAAAAGAGACAGGGAACATGCTGGAGAAAAGAACCAACCAATTGGAGTTGGCGAAAGCAAGCGGAGAAGAGGATTTGATTCTCTTTGCAACCCAGGAAGTGGAGAGCTATAAAAGACGCCAATTGACTTTGCTCGAAAGTTTGGATCAAGCTAACAAAGAATATATTCAATTGGAACAAAAATTTGAAATGATGAAACATAAAATTGAAGATATAAAAGTTCGACAATTGCAATTAATGGGGAAAGAAAATGTCGTCCGAGCTAATGTGAAAATGAACCGCGTATTCGATTCAAACGACATGGATTTCCAAAACCTCTCATCTTATATCGACCAATTATCCAATAAGATTGAGAAGAACTATGAATATTCCCAATTGGAAACCCGCTTGGCACTGCTCGAACAAAAACAGGCAAACACGTCCTCGAAGGAAACGGTCGAACCGTGATATAATGAAGAAAACGAGAAGAGGCTGGGACAAAACCCCCTCTAAAATGGAAACAGCCCATGAAATTTTGGAATAAAATTTCATGGGCTGTTCTTCATTTTTTCAATAAAAATAAGGACATCTTCTGTTAAAATTTAAGTATCCAACCCCAAAAATTTTAACGAAAGAAGTGTCCTTATGTTTAAATATTATAACATGAATCAATTAGTTTTGCCTTTAGATTTAGAAATAAAATTACAAGAAAATGATATTGCCTTCCACATCCACCATTTAGTTGAAAGTATTCCAGATGAAGCCTTCCAGCCGTTTCTTCGAAATACAGGTTGTCCTGCTTATCATCCACGCATGATGCTAAAAATTATTTTGTGTGCCTATTCGCAGTCTGTCTTTTCAGGTCGAAAAATTGAAGCGCTATTAAAGGACAGTATACGAATGATGTGGTTGGCACAAGGATATGAACCAAGTTATCGGACGATCAATCGTTTTCGTGTGCATCCGGAAGTAAAAGAATTAATTCGTCAATGTTTTGTCCAATTCCGTTGCCAACTGGTGGAAGAAAAGTTAATCGATCAAGAAGCCATTTTTATCGATGGTACGAAGATTGAAGCGAATGCCAATAAATTTACTTTCGTATGGAAGAAATCCATTGAAAAATACAACCAAAGCTTAATTGAAAAATCCAATCAGCTCTACAACGAACTGTTAGAGAAGGAAATCATCCCTGAAATGGAGCGGGAAAATGAGGGAGAACTGTCCGTTGAAGAACTCGCTCAAATGGTGCAACAAGTCGATGAAGTGATTACGGAATATGACCAAAAGATAGAAGCATCGCCCGATGCCACAGAACGAAAAGCATTAAGAAGCGAACGGAAATATCCGAAGCGAGTGTACAAACAGTTGATTGACTTGATTTTACGTAAACAAAAGTATCAAAAAGACTTCGAAATCTTGGGTGAACGGAATAGTTATTCCAAAACAGACTTAGATGCGACGTTCATGCGAATGAAAGACGACTATATGAAAAACGGTCAATTGAAGGCTGGATACAACGTACAAATCGCAACAGAAGGTCAATACGCACTAGCTTATAGCATCTTTCCAAATCCTACTGATACACGTACATTAATTCCGTTCTTGAATAAGATAGAAAAGGATTATTTTCCGTTGCCAAAGTATATTGTCGCAGATGCTGGTTATGGTAGTGAACAAAACTATGAAGACATCCTTTCGAATCGAAAATGTGAGGCACTCATTCCATATACCATGTATGAGAAAGAACAAAAGAAGAAATATAAACAAAATCCATTTCATCCAGACAATTGGATGTACGACGAAGAAAGTGATACCTACATTTGTCCAAATCAGCAGCGAGTAACCTTCCGTTATCGTTCTGTACGTACAGATAAGACTGGTTTCAAACGAGAATTGAAAATCTATGAATGTGAAAACTGTTCAGGATGTCCATTTCGTTCATCATGCACAAAAGCAAAGGAAGGCAATCACCGAAAGGTCATGGTGAATGAAAAATGGGAACAACAAAAAGAATATGTAAGAGCGAAGCTTTCAGAAGAAAAAGCTGGTTCTATTTTCCGTCAACGTAAAATAGACGTAGAACCAGTTTTTGGATTCTTGAAGGCTAATTTGCGTTTCACTCGATTTTCCGTTCGAGGAAAATCGAAAGTGGAAAATGAAATGGGCATTGCCTTAATGGCCGTGAATTTACGAAAATACACGGCCAACAAAGATCAACTAACCAAAAATAATGGGGATAAATGGAAAAAGGAGAATTTGAGTTGGCTCAAATTCTCCTTTTTCCTATCTAGAAGCTAGTTTTGTCCCAGCCTCTTTATTATTATGAACTTTCGCTTATCTTGAGGGAGGGGCCACTTTGAACCGTTTCACAACGAAACAGCTGATAACCGTATTTTTGATCATGTTGCTGATTGTTTTTGTAGAGCTCACAGTTTTCAATAACGGTGGCGCCTTCTTTCTCTTGTTGGGGGCATTTTTTCTTTATCGTAGTTTTGCCAAAGGAAAAAAAGTCTATTTTTGGATAGGCGCCTCTTTTATTTTAGTTGCCATTATAACCATTTGGAGTCTGCGATTTTTCGTCGTCTGTGTATTAATTTATATTTTGTATAAACAGGCAACAAATCATCAAAAAGAAGTCAAAGTGGAAGCCCGGCATTTTGAATTGGGTACCGTTCAAAAAAATGACTTGGTTCTCCCCTCTTCCATGCCAATGGAACATTATAAATGGCAAGATATTCAGATTCAAAACTTCCTTGGGGATTACACCATCGATGTGACAGAAACCATTTTGCCAGCCGGCACTTCTGTCATCACCATTCGCCAGGGAATTGGGAAAGTAACGATCATTTTGCCTTATGAAGTGCCATTCAAACTTCAATATTCAACTCTGATTGGAGAAGCGAAACTATTGCATCATCCTCCGAAACGGTTATGGAATGAAAGGATTACTTTTGAAGATGGCGATGTGACAAACGCCAAAAGAAAACTTGTGATTCATATAGCCACATGGCTTGGGGATGTGGAGGTGATTCGGAAATGATATCACTTCTATTCCGCACCCTTATGATCTCTATCATTTTAATAAGCATGTTTTTTGGTGTTTTCTATTTATTATATGATGTTCCGAATGCTGCAGCGTGGAGCCCTTTATGGGAAAACACTTATAATGGCATGCCGCTTGGTGTCATCATTGTTTGTGGCGTGTTCTTCATCAGTTTTGTTATTAGTTTATGGTGGATGATTTCGGTAAAATCGAAAGAATTCATTACGCTGAAATATGTAAAGCAATTGGCTGAACCGGATTTCACATTAAAGCGCAACGTTTCTTATCCTTTGAGAAAAGCGTTAAAAGAAACAAATGAATTGATTGAAACTCAAAGAAAGAGCCTGCAACGCCTATCCAATGAAAAAGCGGAAGCAAGCGACAAAATCATCCAGGAACGGATCGTGGCGGAAAGACAAAGACTTGCAAGGGAACTTCACGATTCCGTTTCCCAGCAGCTATTTGCGGCATCCATGTTATTGTCATCGATTACGGAAATGGATACCCCTCCAGAAAACGCAAAACAAATATTGGTGCAAATTGAGAAATTGGTGCAGCAGGCCCAACTGGAAATGCGCGCATTGCTATTGCATCTCCGTCCAATTGCATTAAATAATAATACCTTGGCGCAAGGGTTGAAAGATTTAATTTTCGAACTGAAACAAAAGGTCAATTTTGACATCGAATATGAAATCGAGGAAATCAAGTTGTCGAAAGCGGAGGAAGATCATTTATTCCGCATCGCCCAAGAAGCGTTATCCAATACATTGCGCCATGCCAAAGCGACGGAAGTGGAGATGCTGTTAATTGAAAGAGACAACCTGGCCATTTTGAGAATCCAAGATAATGGCCGCGGATTTGATATGAATGAAGAAACCAACTCCACTTCATACGGTTTGAAAAACATTGCCGAAAGAGCCGTGGAAATCGGAGCGAAATATAAAATTGTTTCCGTTCCCGGAGAAGGAACCATTGTTGAGGTGAAAGTGCCTTTGAATAAAGAAGAGAAAGAGTCGGAGGAAGGCGAATTGTCCGAAAAGGAAACGGGAGGTGCAATCGATGATTAGGGTGTTCATTGCCGATGACCACGAGATGGTCCGTATCGGTGTTTCCACTTATCTTTCCGCTCAACCGGATATGACCGTTGTGGGAGAAGCGGAAAATGGAAAAGAAGCAGTGGAAAAGGTTCTCCAGTTGAAGCCGAATATTGATATTATTTTGATGGATAACGTCATGCCTGTCATGAACGGAGCCGAGGCGACGCAGGAAATTTTGAAAGTGTGGCCGGAAGCGAAAATCATGATGGTGACCAGTTTCCTGGACGATGATAAAGTCTACCCCGCATTGGAAGCCGGCGCCATCAGCTACATTTTAAAAACGTCCAATGCAAAGCAAATTGCGGATGCCATCCGGAAAACCGTCCAAGGGGAATCGGTGTTAGAACCTGAAGTCACTTCAAAAATGATTCATCGGATGCGGAATACGGGCAGCCGCCCTCTTCATGAGCAACTGACCGAACGGGAAATGGAAGTGTTGCTGCTCATAGCCAAAGGAAAATCCAATCAGGAAATTGCCGATGAATTGTTTATCGCGCTAAAAACGGTAAAAACCCATGTGAGCAACATCCTCGCCAAGTTGGAAGTGCAAGATCGGACCCAAGCAGTGGTTTATGCTTTTCAAAACGGATTGGTGAAGTGATAGATTGCCTCCATTCCATGATGAAAATGGTCCATGGGAGACGATCTATAGCAAGGAAAATTTTCAGCTGTACCTTTTCATTGCAATCAGTAATCAATCACATTATGTATGTGGTCAAACTGCCCTTCTGTGACCAGCACAAAAGGGCAGTTTTTTATTCTTCCCATTTTTTCGCCTGAATGACAAAGGATTTATTTTCCGTGCTCTCCAACGAAAAGGAATTGCTGATTCCATCCGTTACGTCTTTCACAATACGCAAATGCTGCCAGTAAGGGAGATTCGCCCGATGCATGTAATATGGTAAATAAGGTTACTCATTTTCGCATCCGCCCTCTAACGATAAACAAAAAATAAGCTACCCCTTACAAATGTACAAAAAGGGCAGCTTATTATAATTTTATTCCGCTAATTTCTTTGCTTGGATGATAAAGGATTTATTTTCGGTGCTTTCCAGGGAAAA